>DASSML010000472.1:0-4809 GCA_035688895.1 Gemmatimonadales bacterium | reverse complement strand
GAGGCGATCGCCGAGGCGGCGCTCGACTCGATGGGGCGGGTCCTCCACATCTGAGCGTGGATCCGATCGGGCTGGCGGCGGCCTCCGCCGGTGCGGGGATGGCCGCCGGACTCGCCGTGATCTCGTCCACCGTCGTCGCGGTGGAGCTGGTGCGTGGGCCCGCCAGTCCGACCCCCCACTTCGGCGCTCCCCTCGCCCTTCTGCTCGCCGGGACGATGAGCGGACTGCTCCTCGCCGGCGTCGTCACCTGGCACCTCCTCGCCCCGGTCCACTCGGCCTACCGGCGCGGAGGGCTCTCGATGGTAAGCAGTTTCGCGACGGTGATCCTGATGCTGGTGACCATGCCGCTGAACCAGGCGGTCGGCCGCGCCGGGCTGCTGGCCCTCGCCGCCGTGGCCGCGGGAACCGGGCTGCTGCTGGCCCGGAGAGCCAGGCGGCTGGGAGCGACGCCTTGAGCAGGCCGCTCGAGGTGCGGGATCTGGGCCGACGGCCCTACGCCGAAGCGCTCGAGCTCCAGCGCGAGCTGCGGCGCCGGCGCGCGGAGCGCGAGCTGGAGCACGACGTCCTGCTGCTCACCGAGCACCCGCCGGTGGTCACGCTGGGGCGCGGCACGCGGCCGACCAGCCTGCCCTACCCGACCGCCCTGCTGGAGCGCCGAGGCGTCGAGGTCTTCGAGGTCGAGCGGGGCGGCGACGTGACCTTCCACGGGCCGGGGCAGCTGGTGGGCTATCCCATCGTGGACCTGAGCGACCACCGGCGCGACCTGCACTGGTACCTGCGCCGCCTGGAGGACATCCTGATCTCGGCGATCGAACGGCTGGGCGTGCCCGGTAGTCGGACGCCGGGACTGACCGGCGTCTGGACCGCGGGGCGCAAGATCGCGAGCATCGGCATCCACGTGAAGCAGTGGGTCACCCTGCACGGCTTCGCCCTCAACGTGACGACCGATCTCTCCTGGTTCGACCTGATCGTGCCGTGCGGCATCGAGCAGGTGGTGATGACCAGTCTGGCGGAAGAGCTCCTGCGGGAGGACCGTGAGGCGCTCGAGGGCGAGGCCAGACAGGCGGTCATCGAGGCGTTCGCCGAGCACTTCGGCTACGAGATCGTAGTCCCCGCACCCGCACCATGACCGACCGCCTCGACGTGCGCACCGACGCGGCGCGCCGCCTCCCGCCGAACCAGATCGTCACCCGGAAGTGGCCGGTGCTGCACTACGGCACGGTTCCGGCCTTCGACCCGGCGAGCTGGCGTTTCCGGATCACGGGGGAGGTCGAGCGGCCGCTGGAGCTCACCTGGGCTGATCTGCAGGCCCTGCCCCGGCAGGAAACGCTGTGCGACATCCACTGTGTCACGCGCTGGTCCCGATACGACAATCTGTTCGCCGGGGTGCCGGTGCGGGCGCTGCTGGAGCGCGCCGGAGTGCGGACTTCGGCCCGCTTCGCCCTGGTGCAGGCGGAGCACGGCTTCACCACCAACCTGCCGCTGGAGGACCTCGACCGTCCGGAGAACCTCCTGGCACTGAGCCACAACGGCGAGGCGCTGGCCCCGGAGCACGGCGGGCCGGTCCGCCTCCTGGTGCCCCACCTCTACTTCTGGAAGAGCGCCAAGTGGGTGCGCGGGTTCGACCTGCTGGAGGAGGACTACCCCGGCTTCTGGGAGCAGAACGGCTACCATATGCGGGGTGACCCCTGGCGCGAAGAGCGCTATGGACGGCCCGACCCGGCCCGGATGCGCCGCGGCCCGCGGTAGCCGCTTGCCTTTCAGGACCGACCCGTTTTTCCTGTCTAGCATGGCCGAATCACCCCGCCGCCCCTCCCCCGAGGCCCAGGCGGACACGCGCGTCAAGGAGATCATGCGGGCCGCCGACAGCTGGGCGCGGGAGGCTCCCCGTGCACTCATGCCGGCGATTCGCGCCGTCTGCGTCCGCCTGGCCGAGATGGTGGCGGACCAGCGCCACTACCTGGCCCCGCTGCCGGAGCCGCAGGAGTCGGAGCGGCGGACGGTCTTGAGTCTGGTCGCGGACCGACTCCGATCGAAGCCGGTGGTCGAGGGGCTGGAGTCGCACCTGAAGGGGTTGGAAGAAATGGAGCTCCGCTCGACCGGGTCCTGGGCGGTGGTCGCCTCGGCCCAGAACGAATGGAGCTCCACGGCTATCCGATATCTGGAGGAGTGCGCCACCAGGCTGCCGGCCGACGAGCGGCCCGATCCCTACTGGGCCGACGACGTGGTGGCGGGCATCATCGCCTCGGCACGGGCCCTGATCGGGGTGGACGAGCTGCACGCCCGCACCGAGCGGTATTCCGGCCCGATGAAGCGGGTCAACCCCGAGGAGGACGAGTTGTAGCCCGTCAGACCGGCTGAGGCGCCGCCTGCTCCTCGCCGGTCTCCCCTGCCGTGGCCTCAACGGCCACGTCCTCGTTCGGCTCGGCCTCGACCGCTCGCCCTCCCCGTTCCGCGAACATCTCGAAGAATCGCCCGAAGATCTGGATGCCGTTCCAGAGCTGAGCGAGGTCCAGCTTCTCGTTCGGGGAATGGAGTCCGTCATCCGGCAGGCCGATGCCGGTGACCACGACCGGGGCGCCGGCGAGCCCGAGCTCGGCAACGATCGGGATGGAGCCGCCGGAGCGGACGGGGACCGCACCCCGTCCCACCACGCTCTCGAATGCCTCGTTCATGATCTCGAACACCGGCGCGCTCACATCTACCTGGACCGGATCGCCGCCGTGGAGCAGCGTGACCTTCACGTCGGCCCACTTGGGCGCCAGCTTCGCCACCGCCCGCTCCAGCTGTCGGGCGACCTTCTCGTAGCGCTGTCCCGGCACCAGGCGGATGCTCACCTTGGCCGTGGCATGCGCCGGGATCACCGTCTTGGCGCCGTCTCCCACGAATCCGCCCCGGATGCCGTGGATCTCGAAGGTGGGGAGCGCCCAGGTGCGCTCGAGCACCGAGTAGTCCTTCAGGCCGGTGAGGGCCTTGGCGGTGACTTCGTCGCGGAGGTAGGCCTCCTTGTCGAACGGCAGCTTGCGCCAGGCCTTGAGTTCCGCCTTGGAGGGCGGCTCCACGGCCTTGTAGAGCTTGGGAATCCGGATCTCGCCGTCCTCGTCCTTGAGCTCCGCGAGGATGCGGACCAGCGTCTCGATCGCGTTGGGGGCGACGCCGCCATAGGTGCCGGAGTGCAGGTCCCGCTGGAGCGTGCGGACCGAAATCTCGGCGTAGCAGATCCCCCGAAGCGCGGTGTACACCGCGGGAATCCCGGGATCGTAGAACTGGGAGTCGCTCACCAGCGCCGCATCCACCTTGACCCGCTCGGGCTCGCTCCGAAGCAGGTCGGAGACCACCCGTCCCCCGGACTCCTCCTCGCCCTCGAACATGAAGCGCACGTTGAGCGGGGGCCGCCGGTCGGCGTCGAGCACGGCTTCGTAGGCCTTGAGCAGACAGAAGGTCTGCCCCTTGCTGTCGTCAGCTCCGCGGGCATAGATCCGCCCATCCCGAATGGTGGGCTCGAACGGCGGGCTGTCCCACTCCTCGAGCGGGTCGGGGGGCTGGACGTCGTAGTGTCCATAGAGAAGCAGCGTCGGGCGCCCGGGAACGTACGGGCTCTCGGCCCACACCACCGGGTGGCCGTCGCCTTCCAGCAGCGTCGCCACCGGACATCCCAGCCGCGTCAGCTCGTCCCGCAGCCATTCCGCCGCCCTGCGGCAGTCCTGGGCATGCTCGGGCAGCGAGCTCACGCTGGGGATGCGGAGCAACTCGAAAAGTTCCTCGAGCAGGCGCGGCTGCTCACGATCGACGAAGCTGGTATCCATGAGTCGGTTCCTGGTACGCGTGGGGGCCCGGCGATGAAGTCAGGAAAGTTACACGCGAACGGTGCCCCCGCGAGGGCAGGCCGGTGACCCAACTCACGGCATCGCCTGTCTCCGCAGGGCTAAGGTCCCCGGGACGATGGAGATACCCGCTGCCCCGAGGGCGGCGTCATTACCTATGAGGGAGGATGGACCGTCATGAAGCGAATTCTGACCGCCTGCCTGAGTCTGGGCGCCGCCCTGGCGTTCGCGGCGACGGCCGAGGCGCAAGATACCACGCAGGCCGGGGCCGCCCCGATGCCGGCCGACACCGCCCCGACGACCCAGATGCAGGGCGATACCCTGGGCGGCGACAGCACGCGCTCGGGGTATCCGGCAGATACCACTACGCCGGGCTATCGGGGAATGGGGACCGACTCGGTGAGCGACAGCACCTCTCCGGGCGCGAGCACCGGTGCGGCACCGGCGCCGGGGTCGACCTCGACGGAAGTGCCGTCCGATACCACGCTGCCGGGTGACCAGTATCCCCGCCAGCCGGCAGGCCAGGAGGAGCGGATCCACTCCGACAGCGCGGGCGCCGACTCGTCATCCCCCTGAGCGGACGCCTTTTCCAGATTGACCCGACGCCCCGGACTCACCGGGGCGTCGTCGTATCTCCCACCGCCTGCCGCAGCCGGGCAAAGGCGGTATCGCCAACGGCGCCCTGCATCAGGGTGTCGAGGGCGCTGACGCTGGCGCGCACGTCGTGACCGTGATCCTCGAACCAGCGGTCGAAGAGATCGAGCCGGGTGCGATAGATCGTGGCCCCGATCAGCCGGGCGTTGTTGACCGGGCGGGCCGGGAGCTTGGTGATCTTGTACGAGCGGAACTGCGCCCCGACCGGCCCTTCCAATTGCTCCCGGGCCCACGCGCCGGCGGCGGCGCGGCCGGCTTCCAGGGTGGCTGAGTCGGGCTTCGAGTCGTACAGCGTGTCCAGACGTGCGATCAGACCGGCGTAGAACACTCC
>DASSML010000471.1:0-2998 GCA_035688895.1 Gemmatimonadales bacterium | reverse complement strand
GCGAAGTCGAGTCGCAGCTCGGGCGGCGCGACACCGACCACGGTGACGCTCCCGCCGTCCATGCGGACGGTCCGGCCCACGACCCCGGGGTCGGCGCCGAAGTGCCGGCGCCAGAGCGCGTCGGACAGGATCACGACCCGTGGGGCACCCTGGCCTTCTTCCGCCGGCTCGAAGTTCCGGCCCAGCCGCGGCTCCACGCCGAGGAGGGAAAAGAAGTTGGCGGTCACCAGGCCGACCCGGAGCTGCTCCGGCTCTCCCTCGCCTGAGATCTGGGCCGTGGTCGTCCAGATGGCGGCGATGTCCTGGAAGCTCCGTGCCTGCTCCCGCAGGTCGAGTAGCTCGGGCCCGGAGAGTGGAGCGCGCTGGTACCCGGCCAGGTCGAGGTTGGACCAGATGACCATCAGCCGGTCCGGCTCCCGGTACGGTGGCGGCGCGAGGAGGACGGCCTGAATGACGCTGAACACCGCGGCGTTCGCCCCGATGGCGAGCGCGAGCGTCGCGATGACGGCGGCGGCGAAGACGGGCGCGCGCCGAAGCTGGCGGAAGGCCAGCGCGAGGTCGCGGCCCAGGCTCTCGAGCCCGGCCCCGGCGCGCACGGCGCGCACCTCTTCCTTCACCCCGTCGACCTTGCCCATCTCGATCGCGACGGCCCGCCGTGCCTCTGACTCCTCCATCCCGGCCGCGACCCTGGCCTGGACCGCGTGGTCCACGTAGGCGCGCAGCTCCTCGTCCAGCTCCCGTTCCCGGGCCGCCGGCCTGAGGAGGTTGCGCACCAGCGCACGGAGCCGCGAGAGCATCTGCATGTCAGGCCTCGGTGGCCCGCAGCACGCGCCCGATGGCGCCGGCGACGGTCTCCCAGTTCCGGGTCTCGGCCTCGAGCCGCTTCTCCCCTGCGCGGGTCAGCGAATAGAACCGCGCCCGCCGGTTGTTCTCCGACCGCCCCCACTTGGCGGCGAGCAGCCCCTGCTCCTCCAGCCGGTAGAGGGCAGGGAAGAAGGTGCCGGCGTTGACGCTGAACACCCCGCGGGTGAGCTGCTCCAGCCGCTGCGAGATCCCATATCCGTGCAGCGGCCCGAGGGAGAGGGTCCGAAGGATGAGCAAGTCGAGGGTGCCCTGGAGCAGATCGCTCTTGGTCGCCGCCACGGAAGCTCCTATGGATGATCTATAGGATTGGGGGCGATCTATCGGTTGTCAATAGGAGAGGCGGGGAAATGGCGGGATGGCGAGGTGCCAGGGCCGACCGCGCCCTTCAGCTTCCCTCCCGCCCCTGAATCCGCCGCACCAGCGCGGGAAGGTTCTGCAGCACCACGATCCGCGCCGACGGGCTCCGGCGCACCATGACGAACGTCTTGCCGTCGGGCGAGATGTCGTAGTTGGCGTGCGGGCCGGTGGCGACGATGTCGCTGATCGCGAACAGCCGCTCGCGGCGGGTGACCGCCAGGGTCGGCTTCGTCGCGATCGCCGCGGCGACCAGATACGGGTCGTTCTGCTTGGTCTCCCGGTAGTAGAGCTCCCGCCCGTCGTGGCTCCAGGTCGGCTCGCTCCCACCGTCGAGGGAGACCAGCACCTGGTCTCCTTCGCCGGCGAGGTCGCGCACGTACACCTCCTGCCGGCCCGACTGGTCCGACACGAACGAGATCCAGCGCCCATCGGGAGACACGCCGACGTACTGCTCCGCGTACTGGCTCGCCACCAGCGGCTCGAGGGGGCCGCGCCCCTGGTTGCGGATGATGCCGGCATCCTGGCCCGATTGATTCTGGGTCGTGTCCGACGCACCGGGGGGTCGGCGGAGGTTGACGCCGGTGGTGACGAGCGCCGAGCCGTCCCGAAGCCACTCACCGGTATAGGCCAGGGCGGGGGAGTTGAGCAGCGTGTCGGGCGGTTCGGCGCTGCCCGGACGCTTGCGCAGCAGGACCAAGGTCACGCCGCCGGGCCGGGCGACCGGCGTGATATAGGTGAGGAATCGGCCGTCGGGCGTCCAGGTCGCGTCGTGGCCGTTCGGGTCGAAGGTGGCGCGGGTGAGCGTGCCCTGGTCCAGACTCAGGATCCAGACGTTGCGCCCTTCGATCGAGCTGAAATCCAGGGAGACCCGCCGTCCGTCGGGCGAGAACATGGGGTGATGGAAGTTCCGCCGCTCCGTGGTCGCGAGGCGGGTGGTCCCGTCCCGGTTCACGAAGACGAGCGAGGCCGGCTCCTCCGGGACGTAGGCGACGTTGCCGTTGGGCGCCACGGCATACTGGGCGACCGAGGCCCCGGTCGTCGCCACGTTGGTGGCCACGGTCACCGGCTGTCCGACCACCTGGGTCCCGCGCCGATCGAGCGCCGCGGCCTGCATGGTGCCGCCCGGGATGACGTAGACCACGAGGCCGGACGTTATCCGCGCCTCCACCGCCACCACATTCAGCAGCGTCGTCTCGGCGCCGCTCCGCAGGTCCACAAGCAGGATGGAGCCGCCGGTCGATCCCAGGCGCGTGCGAATCGCCAGGGCCGTGTGATTGTCGTCCAGGATCTGCATCAGTTCGTATTGGCCACGGAGCCGCTGGACCATGGAGTCGTCCACGATCTGGCCGATGCCCTCGTCCGTGCTGTACCAGAGGCTGCCCTGGTGATCCCAGGCCACGAAGTCGGTACGGAGCGTGCCACGTGCGGCGGGCTCGGGGGCGCCACCCCCGAGCGGCACCCGTACCGCCTGGTCCGTGTTCGCA
The DNA here is from genome assembly GCA_035688895.1 of Gemmatimonadales bacterium. GTDB lineage: Bacteria > Gemmatimonadota > Gemmatimonadetes > Gemmatimonadales > GWC2-71-9 > CAVVWJ01. The sequence continues at coordinate 293 of DASSML010000471.1, read as the reverse complement.
GTGGCGCCGACGATCCAGCGTCCATCGGGCGAGACCGTCGGACTCGCGATGGTGGTCGCTCCCTGGATCGGCGTGCCCGTCTCCGCATCCAGCGACTGGCGCACCAGCTGGGGGTACCCGCCCTCGCCCACCACCGCGTACACCAGGCCTTCGCCGTCGGGAAGGAACGCGAGGTGCCGCTGCAAGCCGCTGGCCCCGCTGCCGCCGAGCCCTGGGATCAGCAACGCGAGCCGCGACGGCGGCAGCTCGGGCCGAGGCCGGAGCAGCGCCCACGCCGCGAGCGCGCACGCCAC
>DASSML010000470.1:0-15523 GCA_035688895.1 Gemmatimonadales bacterium | reverse complement strand
GCGGCGCCGCGCCGGCGCGGGGCAGGGCGCACGCCGCGAGGGAGCTGAGGAGGACTGCAGAACACAAGAATCGACGCATCATTCGGCTCCAGGACTCGACCATCCCGCACGCGAAACTGGGGGAATTCCGCAGCGGACCAGCACCAGCGCCCACCTACTGCAAGTTCCGTTCAACCGGCGGGGATCCAGCCTCTCCTGCGCCGGAAAGTGCCCTGACCGGACGGGATCGGGGCCTATCCTTGGCCCGGTATCCGACGCCGGGCACTCATGCTCGCACGCATCCGTTCCGCCGCCGTCCTGGGCATCGACGCCTACCCGGTCGATGTCGAGGTAGACATCAGCAACGGCCTGCCGTCGTTCTCCACCGTCGGACTGCCCCACGGAGCGGTCAAGGAGGGGCGGGAGCGCGTGAGTGCCGCGCTGGCCAACGCCGGCTTCGTCTTTCCCCTGCGCCGCATCACCGTCAATCTGGCCCCGGCCGACATTCGCAAGGACGGGTCCGCGCTCGACTTGCCGATTGCACTGGGCCTCCTGGTCGCCAGTGGCCAGCTGCCCGAGGACGCCCTTCGCGACACCATGGTCGCCGGCGAGATCGGCCTCGAGGGCGATCTCCGCCCGGTGCGCGGTATTCTGTCGATGGCCCTCGCCGCGCGGTCAATCGGCTCGGCCCGCCTGCTGGTGCCGCTGCCCAACCTGTCCGAGGCCGGCGTGGTGCAGGGACTCGAGGTACGCGGTGCCGGCACCCTGGCCCAGGTCTGCGCCTTCCTTCAAGGAGGGCCGCCGTTACCGACCCCGTTGGTGGACCTCGAACGCTTGCAACACGAACGCGCAGTCGAGGCCGTGGACTTCGCCGACGTCCGGGGTCAGGCCGCCGCCAAGCGGGCTCTCGAAGTCGCCGCCGCCGGTGGCCACAACATCCTCCTGATCGGCGCCCCCGGCGCCGGGAAGACCATGCTGGCCCGCCGGCTTCCCACCATCCTGCCGGGCCTCGAGCTCGACGAGGCGCTCGAGACGACTCGGATCCACAGCGTCGCGGGCATGCTGCCGGCCGGCCAGGCCCTGTGCGTCACCCGCCCGTTTCGCGCACCGCACCACACCGTGAGCGACGCGGGCCTCATCGGCGGTGGGTCGAGTCCTCGCCCCGGAGAGGTCAGCCTGGCGCACGGCGGCGTGCTGTTTCTCGACGAGCTGCCGGAATTCCGCCGGAACGTCCTCGAGGTGCTACGCCAGCCGCTGGAGGACGGGCTCGTCACTTTGAGTCGGGCCGCACTCAGCCTCACCTATCCAGCGCGATTCATCCTGGCCGCGGCCATGAACCCTTGTCCCTGCGGTTATCATGGCGACCCGACGCATCCCTGCCGCTGTGGCCCGCTCGACGTCGAGCGCTACCGCGCTCGGGTGTCGGGCCCGCTGCTCGACCGTATCGACATCCATCTCGAAGTGCCGGCTGTGCCGTACCAGGATCTGGTCGGCGGGGCCGCCGAGGAGTCGAGCAGTACCGTGCGGCAGCGGGTACAGCGGGCCCGCCTCATCCAGCGAGAGCGATTCCGGGGTCAGCGAGGTGTCCACACCAACGCGGCGATGTCGACCCGCGATCTCCGTCGCTGGTGCGCCATCTCGGCTCCGGTCGAGAGCCTCCTACGTACAGCCGTGGCCCGACTCGGTCTGTCGGCGAGGGCCTACCATCGGGTCCTCAAAATCGCGCGAACGGTAGCCGACCTCGATGGGGCGGCCACGATCGCGTCCAGCCACGTGAGCGAGGCGATCCAGTATCGCGCGCTGGACCGGAAGGAGGCCGCGGCGTAAATCAACGTCGGGTGCTCAGGGGATGGAACTGTGCAGGAATCTGCATGGGAGGCCCCGCAGAAACAACCTGACCGAAGGTACTACTCCTCCGGCGGCCGTCGCCGCTCCCGCTTCGTGGCCCCCCGGCGTCGCTTGGCCTCGAGTCGGGCGGCCTTGGCGGCCCGACTGGGCCGGGTCGGCTTGCGTCGCTTGGGGACTCTCAGTGCCTCGGCCACCAGGCCCATCAGGCGCTCGGTCACCTCCTCCCGGTTGCGCAGCTGACTCCGCGATCCCGAGGACACGAGGCGGAGCCGTCCGGCGCCGTCCAGCCGCGAGGCGAGCCGCGTGATCAGGCGCTGCCGCTGCTCATCGGTGAGGGTCGGCGAGCGGGCAATGTCCCACCACACTTCGACCCGGGTCGAGGAGGTATTGACGTGCTGCCCTCCCGGCCCACCGGAGCGCGAAGCCCGAAACTCGAGCTCGGAGCGAGGCAGGTCGAGCCCGGGGACAATCGCGAGCCGCTCGTCGGGCGCCATCTCCCAAGTGTACGGCCTCTCGAGCTGCTTCGCACTTCTCTATGGACGCATTACGTTTCCTCCCCATGGCGGACCTCGACCTCCTGCGAGGGCATTTACACGATCTCGGCCGCGTCGTCCTCGGATATTCCGGGGGCGTGGATTCGGCACTGCTTGCGGTGGCGGGCACCCAGGCGCTCGGCCCGGACCGCTTTCTCGCCGTGATCGGACGCAGCGCCTCGTATCCCGAAGCGCAGCGTCGCACCGCGCTCGAGCTGGCCGTCCGATTCCAGGTACCGCTACTCGAGCTCGACACCAGCGAGCTGAGCGACCCCGACTACCTGCGCAACGCGCCCGACCGGTGCTACTTCTGCAAGTCGGAGCTCTGGACCCGCCTCGGCGAGGTGGCCGATGCCCGGGGTGCCGTGGTCATCGACGGGACCAATGCCGACGACCTAGGCGAGCACCGTCCCGGGCTCCGGGCCGCGGCGGAGCACCGGGTCCGCTCTCCGTTTGCCGAGCTGGGATGGAGCAAGGCCGACGTGCGGGAGGCCTCCTGGTCCCTGGGCCTGCCGACCTGGGACGCGCCGGCCGCGCCCTGCCTCTCCAGCCGGGTGCGCTACGGTCTCGCCATCACGCCCGAACGGCTCCGGCAGGTGGAGGACGGCGAGACCTACCTTCGCGGGCTCGGCATCACCGGGGATCTGCGAGTGCGCCACCTGGATACCGTCGCCCGGATCGAGGTGGGCTCGGCCCACCAGGCGCGCCTGCGGCAGCGATGGGACGAGGTGGTGCGCACCTTCGGCGGGCTCGGCTTCGATCGGGTCGAGCTCGATCCCGAGGGCTACCGGCGCGGCGGCCTTCTCGCGCTGGTGCCTCCCGCGGCCGGCTGATGCGGCTGTTCGCCGCACTTCCGATTCCCGAGCCCGCCCGCTCGGAGGTGTCGCGCCTCCTCCAGCGGCTCCGCGGCGGCGATTGGCCGGTGCGCTGGGTGCATGAAGACAACATCCATCTCACACTTAAGTTCTTCGGCGAGGTTCCGCCCGATCGCCTCGACGTGATCGCGGAGGCGCTTCAGTTCGCCGTGCCCGGAACCGGCCCGCTGAGTCTCAGCTTGGCCGAGCCGGGCGTGTTTCCCAACCTCCGCCGGCCGCGCATCGTCTGGGTCGGCGTGTCCGCCCCGCCGGCGCTGGAGCTGCTGCAGGATCGACTCGAGCGCCGGTCGGAGGCGATCGGCTTCCCGCCCGAGGGGGCGCCCTACCATCCTCACCTCACGCTCGGGCGGGTTCGAGAGGGACATCGGCTCCCGGAGCGTGCGATCGAGGAGCTGCAGGCGGGCTACCAGCCCCTGTCGTTCCTGGTCGAGCAACTCGTCCTCTATGAGAGCATCGCCGGGCGGGGGGCGCCCACTTACGCGCCTCGGGTAAGTCTGGAGCTCGCCGCGTGATCGGCTGCCTGACCGCGCCGTTCAGGGCGCTCGGCTGCCTCGTGGTCGTCGGCGGCCTCGCGCTCGGCTGGCTCTACCGCGACCAGGTCGTACGCACCGCCCGCGGATGGCTCCAACGAGCCGAGGCGCCTGCCGCCGTGTCGACCTCGACCGGTCGGCCGGGGGCCCGCGCCCTGACATCCGCCAAGTCCAAGGTGGACTCGCTCAACGGCTGGGGCGCGGATTCGGTCGTGCTGACCCCGTCGGAGTTCGCCTCCCTGGTGGGTGACGGGATGGATGCGGAGCTTCGCCGCCAGCTGGACTCGCTGCGAGTGGAGCCGCTCGACGGAGAGCTCCGCATCCGGGCCCGGCTGCGCACCGGTCGACTCCCCAGCGATGTGGTGGGGCTGCTGGCGATTGCCCTCCACGAGTCGGAGCCGATCGAGGCGATCGGCCCGCTCCGGGTGTTGCGGCCCACCGTGGGCCAATGGGACGTCCGCTCGATCCGGATCCGCGAGCTGCCGCTTCCGGCCGACCTGGTCCCGCGGGTGGTGAGCCGGGTGCTCGGCAATCCGGAGCAGGAGACTGTCCCGGTGCGGGTCCCGCCGGGGGTTCGCGCCATCCGGCTCGCGCCCGGGGCCGCCATCCTGTATGGAGCGAAGGGCTCATGAGTCATCGGGTGCTGATCGTGGACGACGAGGCCGGAATCCGCCAGGCGCTGAAGCAGGTCCTCGAGTACGAGGATCTCGAGGTGCGGGTCGCCGCCTCGGGCGGCGAGGCGATCAATCTCTACACCGAGTTCAAGCCTCACCTCGTCTTCCTCGACGTGAAGATGGCCGGGCTCGATGGCCTGGAGACTCTGACCCGCCTGCGTAATCTCGACGGCGGGCCCCAGATCGTGATGATCTCGGGGCACGGCACCATCGCCACCGCCGTCGAGGCCACCCAGCGGGGGGCGTTCGATTTCCTGGAAAAGCCGCTCGACACCGACCGGCTGCTGCTCACCGTGCGGAACGCGCTGGCCCACGCCGAGCTGGTAGGGGAGAATGCGCGGCTCCGTCAGGCGGCGGAGGATCGCTACGCCATGGTGGGCGACAGCCCGGCGCTGCAGGTGGTGCGCGAGCTGATCGACAAGGTGGGTCCTACCGCGGCTCGGGTCCTCATCACCGGCGAGAACGGCACCGGCAAGGAGCTGGTCGCCCGGGCGATCCACGCGGTCTCGCCGCGGCGCGACCGCCCCATGGTCGAAGTGAACTGCGCCGCGATTCCGTCGGAGCTGATCGAGAGCGAGCTGTTCGGCCACATGAAGGGCTCCTTCACCGGCGCCTTCGCCGATCGGGCCGGCAAGTTCGAGCAGGCCGACGGGGGTACCCTCTTCCTCGACGAAGTCGGGGACATGTCGCTCTCGGCCCAGGCCAAGCTCCTGCGGGTGCTGCAGGAGGGGGTCGTCACCCGGATCGGCGGCGCCAAGCCGATCCAGGTGGACGTCCGGGTCCTTGCCGCGACCAACAAGGATCTGGAGATCGAGATCGAGGAATCCCGCTTCCGGGAGGACCTGCTCTATCGGCTCAACGTGGTCCCCATCGAAGTGCCGCCGCTGCGGGAGCGGCTGGAGGACGTTCCCGCGCTGGTCGCCCACTTCGCCGATCTCCTGGGCGCGAGCGCGGGAGTGCCGGGCAAGCGCTTCGGGGAAGAGGCGGTGCGGCGGCTGCAGACCCGTCCCTGGCCGGGCAATATCCGGGAGCTCCGCAACGCGGTCGAGCGGGCACTGATTCTCGCGCCGGGAAAGGTGGTCACCGCCGCGGACGTCGACCGGCTGCTGCCGCCGGACCTGGGACCCAAGCAGTCGCTGGAGAACTTCAAGAGCGAGGCGGAGAAGGGGTTCCTGGTACAGAAGCTGCGCGAGCACGACTGGAACATCACGGAGACCGCCAAGGCGCTGCAGATTCCACGGTCCAACCTGTACAAGAAGATCGAGCGCTACGGCCTGAACCGGGAGTCGTCGCCATGACCGCCGACCAACCGCGCGACTGGGATCGAGAGCTCCAGGCGATCGACAAGGTGATCGAGAAGCAGAAGTCCGGCTCACCCCCGCCGCCCACCGCGCTCCCGCCGGGAACGGTCCAGCGGGTGCCGCCAGTCACCCCGCCGCCCGCCGCCGGCCGAGGGTCGGTGGCGCGCACCTGGTTCTGGACGGTGCTTGCGCTCGCACTGGGCATCGGTCTCGCCGTATGGCCCTATCCCAAGGCGTGCGGGCTCCAGCTCTTCTTCTTTCTCGGGGCGACCACGGTAACCGTCGTGGCCGGCGTCGTCGGCGCGCTGGCCAGCTGGGCCCACCGGCGCGGTGTCGCCCATCTGCTCTGCCTGCTGGTTCTGCTCTGGGCCGGCGTGGTCGGCGCCAGCGAGGCGCTGCCGCGAAGCGGGTACGCACGCGAAAGCCGTCCCTGGCTCTGCCCCGCCCAGCCGGCGGCGCCGGCGCCTGGTGCCGCACCCGCCCCGTCGGGCGCGCAGCCCGCGCCATCGGGAACGGCCCCGGCCGCACCGTCGGGGCAGCAGACGCAGCCGGCGGCACCAACGGGGCAGGGCACCCAACCCGCCAAGCCGTAAGGCACAATCACTCGCTACCCTTCACCCACTCAGGCATGGCCAAGACCTTCAAGAATTTCATCGCCGGTGAATGGACCGCCCCCGCGGGCGGAGTCTACTTCGACAACCGCAACCCCGCCGACACCGACGACCTGATCGGACGGTTTCCCGACTCCGACCGGCGCGATCTCGAGGCGGCCGTCCGCTCGGCCAAGCGCGGGTTTGCGCTCTGGTCCCGCACGCCGGCGCCGCTCCGTGGAGATGTGCTCCGCCGGGTGGGCGACCTCCTGGTCGAGCGCAAGGAGGCCGTTGCCGACGCGATGACCCGGGAGATGGGCAAGGTACTGGCCGAGACCCGGGGCGACGTGCAGGAAGGCATCGACACCGCATACTATGCCGCCACCGAAGGACGCCGGCTGTTCGGCCACGTGGTCCCGTCCGAGCTCCGCTCCAAGTGGGCGATGAGCTACCGGCGGCCGATCGGCGTCGTGGGCCTCATCACCCCGTTCAACTTTCCGCTGGCCATCCCCACCTGGAAAATGTTCCCCGCGCTCCTCTGCGGAAACGCGGTGATCATCAAGCCCTCGGAGGACGTGCCCCACACCGTGCACCTCCTGGTGGAGATCCTCCTCGAGGCCGGCCTGCCGCCGGAGGTGATCCAGCTGGTGCACGGGCGGGGCGAGACGGTGGGGAAGGCGCTGGTCGAGCATCCGGACGTGCCGGTCATCTCCTTTACCGGCTCGACCGACACCGGGTCTCTCATCGGGGAGACCTGCGGCCGGATGCACAAGCGGCTGTCGCTGGAGATGGGCGGCAAGAACGCGATGATCGTGATGGACGACGCCGATCTCGACCTGGCGCTCGAGGGCGTGCTGTGGGGCGCCTTCGGTACCACCGGGCAGCGGTGCACCGCCACCAGCCGCCTGATTCTCCATCGCAAGATCCACGACCGCTTCCTGCGGCGCCTGACCGACGCCGCCGAGGCGCTGCGCCTGGGCGACGGCCGGCAGGACAAGACCGACGTGGGGCCGCTCATCCACGAGGCGTCCCGGGAGAAGGTCGAGCGCTATGTGGAGATCGGCCGGGAGCAGGGGGCCGAGCTGGTCACCGGCGGCAAGGCCCCCGGCGGGCGCCTGGCCGACGGCTGGTTCTACCGGCCGACCATCTTCGCCGGCGTGAAGCCGCGCACCCGGCTGGAGCAGGAGGAGATTTTCGGGCCGGTGCTGAGTGTGGTGCGGGTGGGCTCCTTCGACGAGGCGGTGAAGGTCAACAACGACGTGCGCTACGGGCTCTCCAGCTCCCTCTATACCCGGAACGTAGACCTCTCCTTCCGCGCGATGCAGCTGCTCGACAACGGCATCACGTATGTCAACGCGCCCACTATCGGCGCGGAGGCGCACCTGCCCTTCGGCGGCGTGAAAGCCACCGGCAACGGGCATCGCGAGGGCGGCTGGGAGGTCTACGAGTTCTATTCCGAGACGAAGGTGTGCTACGTGGACTACTCGGGCCGGCTGCAGCGGGCGCAGATGGACACCTACGACGTATAGCGTGACAGGTGATGCATCTCACACGCGCCGTCCTCCATTGCGCCTCACCGATCCGCAGAGTAAGGTTCGGCAGGTTCCTCCTGATCGGTCGGTCGGTGTGGTGTAGGGGAGTCGTCCGGCAGCCGCGCCACTACTCCTGATGCTCCCCGTATCCAGCTCGAGGTCGAGTCGCATGCGTCCAATGCAGGTTGGTTCCGGCAAGCGGGGCCCCTCGTTCGATGAGGGATCGCTGGACCAATATCTCCGCGAGATCAGCAAATATCCGCTGATTCCGCAGGAGGAGGAGGTCAGCCTCGCGCAGCGGATCCGGACGAACGACGGCGAGGCCCTCGACAAGCTGGTGCGCAGCAACCTCCGGTTCGTGGTCTCGGTGGCCAAGAAATACCAGAACCAGGGCGTCTCGCTGGCCGACTTGATCAACGAAGGCAACCTCGGTCTCATCCGCGCGGCCCACAAGTTCGACGAGACCAAGGGCATCAAGTTCATCTCCTACGCGGTCTGGTGGATTCGCCAGGCCATCCTGCAGGCGCTGGCCGAGCAGAGCCGCATCGTCCGGGTGCCGCTCAACCGGGCGGGCACGCTGCACCGGATCGGCAAGCGCTCCTCCGCCCTGCTGCAGGAGCTGGGGCGGGAGCCGACCCCCTCGGAGATCGCCGAGGGCATGGACATCTCGATGGAAGAGGTGCAGAAGACCCTTTCCATCTCGCAGAACCACCTCTCGCTCGACGCCCCCCTCACTCCGGGCGAAGACAACAAGCTCCTCGACTATCTCCCCGACACCCAGAACCCGGGCCCCGACTCCGAGACGTTCGAGCACGCCCTCACCGAGTCGATCGAGGAGGTGCTCTCCACCCTCAAGGAGCGCGAGGCCAAGATTCTCCGGCTGTACTTCGGCCTGGACGGTCCCGAGCCCATGACGCTGGAGGAGATCGGCAGCCTCCTCGGCATCACCCGCGAGCGGGTCCGCCAGATCAAGGAGAAAGCCTTGAGCCGGCTCCGGCACGTCAGCCGGGCCCGCGCGCTGGAAAGCTTCCTGGCCTAGGCCTCACCCCCCGGCCTCGACCTCCTGGCGCACTTCGGTCAGCCGCCCGCTCCGCACGTCATACACGAATCCCCGAAACGCCGTCGCCGGATCGAGCAGCTGCGTGGCCTGGAGGAACTCGATGTCCTCCCGCACGCTGCCCTCCAGGTCGGTGAACGGCAGAAAATCGAACTCCCCGGTGTCCTGCCCGAGGTCCTCCTGCACCTTGGCCCGGAGCTCGCGGTTGTTGAACGTGAGCATCCCGCAATCGGTGTGATGCACCACCGCCACCTCCCGGGTGCCCAGCAGACGTTGCGAAATGATCAGGGAGCGGAGGGCGTCGCGGGCCCGGCCCCCGGCGTTCCGGATCACGTGCGCGTCCCCTTCCTCGAGGCCGAACGCCCGGGAAGGCAGAATACGGGCGTCCATGCAGGTGACGATGGCCAGGTGGCGCGCGGGCGGTAGTGGCAGCCCGCCGCGATCGAAGGTGCGGGCATACGCCTCGTTGGCGGTGAGCAGGTCGTCGGTGGCACTCATGGGGTTCCTCCTAGGCTGCCGTAGATGAAAAAAAGGCCCGGACCTCTCGAGAGGTCCGGGCCGCGAGTCGCGAGGGAAGACGGTTACATCGTCTTCGCCGGCGGTTTGTACGACGCTGCCGGGCGTCCCGAGTCCGGGAGACGGATCGGGGGACAGGAGCAAGGACATACCGCCGCGAGCCAGCGCATGGTGCTACACTAGGACGCGCCGGCGGACACGTCAAGCCGCGCCGGTGTCGCCGCTTGCCCCGGGCCCCTCGCCCGGGTTACTGATTCCCCCGTTCCCGACCGCATCGTCCCAGCCCCCAGCTCTCCTATGGCCAGCAATCCTTCGTTCGACATCTCCACCGGCGCCGACCTGCAGGAGGTCGACAACGCGGTGAATCAGGCGCTGAAGGAGATCGCGCAGCGCTACGACTTCAAGGGCACCCACTGCACCATCGACTTCGATCGGGCCAAGGCCGAAATCCGGCTCGCCGCGGACGACGAGTTTCGGATGGAGGCGCTGACCGACGTACTCCAGTCCCGGATGATCAAGCGCGGCGTCCCGGTGAAGAACCTCGATCTCGGCACGCTCGAGGCCGCCACCGGCCAGTCGGTGCGGCGCACCGTGCGACTCACCCAGGGCATTCCCGCCGACGCCGCCAAGAAGATCGTGAAGGCGGTGAAGGAGGGCGGGTTCAAGAAGACCCAGGCCTCGATCCAGGGCGACGAGATCCGGGTCACCAGCCCGTCGCGGGACGAGCTCCAGGCGGTGATCGCGACGCTCCGGGGCCAGGACTTCGGGATCGAGCTCAAGTTTGGCAACTACCGCGGCTGAGCGCCGCGCCGGTGCCGTCGCGGGCCTGCTGGCGCTGGCCGTGGCGGGCATCGTCGTGAACTGCACGCCGGCCGCGCCTCCCGAAACCCCGGCGCCCGAGCCGGTGCCGGGTCACCCTGCACCCGTGGCCGAATCCGCGGAGCCGGCATTCCGCATCGGCCTCGCGGTCGGCGCCGCGTCGGCCACGATCGGCGGCGGCGCGGCCCTCTCCGTGAGCGACGGGCAGGGGACCCGGGTGGCCGACATCGGCGGCGCCGAGACGTGGCGGGTGAGCGCGCAGGGCCAGGCCCTCCAGCTGGCCGGGCCTGCGGGCGAGGGTGCGGGGGCGACCGGCGTGCTGGCGGTGGCCCCGCAGGAGGCGGGGCAGCCGGTGCGGGTCAACGGCCGAGAGTATCGGGGAGAGGTGGAGCTCGTCCCCGATCGCACCGGCCTCACCGTGGTCAATCGCGTCGGGCTCGAGAGCTACGTGCTCGGCGTGGTGTCGGCGGAGATGGGGCGGCGCGCCCCGGAGGATCAGCAGGCGCTCCGGGCCCAGTCGATTGTCTCCCGTACCTACGCGCTCCGCAACCGCGGGCGCTGGCGGTCCGAGGGCTTCGACCTCTACGCCACCGTGGCCGACCAGGTCTACGGCGGGGTGGCCGCGGAAACGCCCGATGCCCGCGAGGCGGTGAGCGGCACCCGCGGGATGATTCTGACCTATGGCGGCCAGCCGATCGACGCCTTCTTCTATTCCACCTGCGGCGGCACTACGGCGGACGGCACCGAGGTCTTCCGCGCCGCGGACCGACCGTACCTGCGCTCGATCTCCGATGTGGGAGCGGATGGCGCGGCCTACTGCAGCCTGTCGCCCCGCTTCCGCTGGCGCGAGGAGTGGACCGGCGCCGCCTTGCAGGCTACCCTCCGCCGAACACTGCCTGCGGAGGCCGGCGTGTCGGCGACCCAGATCGGCGAGGTGCGCGATGTCTGGATCGCGCAACGCACGGCTTCGGGACGAGTCGGAGAGCTGGTGGTGTCGTTGGGCGGCACCGACGCGCGGGTGAGCGGCCCCGCCGTGCGTCGCGTCCTGCGGCCGCCGTCGGGAGAGCTGCTCCGAAGCAGCGCGTTCACCCTCACGGCCACCGGTGCGGGAGTCCGGATCACCCGGTTGGTGGCCGATGGCGGCGGCGCGGGGCACGGCGTCGGGTTCTGCCAGTGGGGAGCGGTGGGTCGCTCGCGCGCGGGCCAGGACTACAGCCAGATCGTCTCGGCCTACTATCCCGGCGCTCACCTGGAGCGCCTGTACTGAGGGAGGTCGCATGACCGTGAGCCGGACGGCATCCGAGCGCCTCCGCGTCGGCATCGTCGGAGGCGGCGCCATCACCCAGGTCGCCCATCTTCCGGTGCTCCGGAAGCTCAAGTCGATCGAGGTCGCCGCCATCTGCGACATCGACCTGCCCAAGGCCCGGGCGTTGGCCGACCGGTTCGCCGTGAAGGATGCCTTCGACGACATCGAGGACCTGCTTCGCTACGAGGCGCTCGACGCGGTGGTGATCTGTTCCCCCAACCACCTCCATGAATCCCACATCCTGGCGGCCCTCTCGGCCAACCTGCACGTCCTGGTGGAAAAGCCCCTCACCATGACCGCGGTCAGCGCCCAGCGGATCATCAAGGCCGCGGAAAAGCGCGATCGGGTCGTGATGGTGGGGATGAATCACCGCTATCGGCCGGATGTCCAGATCGTGCGCAGCTTCGTCCAAAGCGGCGAGCTGGGCAAAGTGGAGAGCGTGCGCGGCAGCTGGCACGTCTTCCGCCCGGGACGTGCCCAGCTCGGCTGGCGGCAGCGGCGCGACCAGGCCGGCGGCGGTGCCATGCTCGATCTCGGCCTCTCCATTCTCGATCTGGGCTTCTGGCTGGGCGGCAGTCCGGCGCCGGCCCGGGTGAGCGCCTGCCTCGATGAGAGCGGCAAGGAGCGAGCGGTGGAGCAGTCGGGCAGCGCCTTCGTCGTGTGCGAGACCGGCATGTCCATCTTCACCGACGTGACCTGGCACCACCTGGGCGATGGCGAGCGCTTCGGCGCCGGGGTGCGCGGCAGCCGGGGGAGCGCCGCCATCGCTCCACTCATGGTCTGGAAGGAGATGCACGGCGTGCCGATGGACGTCTCGCCCAGCGGGTCGGGCAGCCGGGAAAACGCCTTCACCGCATCCTACCGGGCGGAGTGGGCGCATTTCGAGGCCGCCATCGCCGGCGAGGCCAAGGTTCCCAGCCTGGAGGAGCACCTCACGCTCCACCGCGTGGTGGATGCGATCTACCGCTCCGCCCAGGACGGCCGCGACGTGGTGTTGTGAGCCGAACGTTCAACGCGCTGCTCCTGGCCGCGCTGACGCTCGGTGCGGCTCCGGCCGCGGCGCAGCGGGCCGCCTCGACCGCCGGTCCCCCGGGGTCCGAGCTCACCGTTTACCTGATGACCATGGGCCCGGGCAAGCTGGTCTGGGAGCGCTTCGGCCACAACGCGATCTGGATCCACGATCCCGCCGCACCGCCCGATGAGGCCTACAACTACGGGCTCTTCGATTTTCAGCAGGAGAACTTCCTGCTCCGATTCATCAAGGGACAGATGTGGTACTGGATGGACGGCTTTCCCGCCGAGTCGTACGTCCGGGCGTACCGCCGGGCCAACCGGTCGGTGTACCTGCAGGAGCTCAATCTGCCGCCCGCGGCGCGGCTGGAGCTGCAACGCTTTCTCCGCTGGAATCAGCTGCCGGAGAATCGCTTCTACCACTACGACTACTACCGGGACAACTGCTCCACCCGGGTACGTGACGCGCTGGACCGAGTCCTGGGCGGGACGATCCGGGCGCAGACCGATTCGCTGCCCGCGGGAACGACCTACCGTTTTCACACCCAGCGGCTCACCGCCAACGATCCGCTGATCTTCACCGGCCTGCTGGTCGCGTTGGGACAGGGGGTGGATCGCCCGATCTCCACGTGGGAGGAAATGTTCCTGCCGATGGAGATGCGGGAGCACCTGCGGAGCGTGACCGTCCCGGGCGCCGATGGGCGACCGGCTCCCCTGGTCTTGTCCGAGCGGACGCTGTTCGAGTCGACCGCCACGCCGCCGCCGCCGGTCCCTCCGCGCTGGCTGGCGCGCTACCTCTTCCTCGGCGTGATCCTCGGCTGCGCGGCCGCCTGGCTCGGCGGTGTGCAGCGGAGGGAAACCTCGGGTCGGGTGGCCTTCGGCCTGGTGGCCGGGGGATGGGAGCTGCTCGCGGGACTCGGTGGAGTGGTGCTGGCGGGGCTGTGGTCGTTCACCGATCATGTGATGGCGTATCGCAACGAAAATCTTCTGCAGATCAACCCGCTCGCCCTCGCATTGGCGCTGGTACTGCCTTTTGCGCTCCGGGGTTCATCCAGGCTTGGCCGCGTTGCCCAGGTGCTTGCGCTCCTGGTGGCCGGGCTCTCCCTCCTCGGCCTGGTGCTGAAGGTGCTGCCGGGCTTCGATCAATCCAACGTGCAGGTGATCGCGCTGGCGCTGCCGGCTCACCTCGGGGTCGCGGCCGGGCTGCGGCGCAGCCGCTAGTGGACTCTACAGCGTGAACTCCATCCCTTCGGCGGCGGCCTCCACCACCAATCCGTTGCCTCGCGCCACCGCGTAGGCTCGCGTCTCGCGCAGGAGCCGGTCGAGCGCCGCGTCGTCGTGCTCGGGTTCATGGTGGAACAGCAGGAGGCGGCGACAGCCGGCGTCGGTGGCGAGATCCACCGCCTCTTGCGGCGTCGAGTGCCCCCATCCCCGTCGCGCCTCGATGATCTGCTCGGCGTACATCGCGTCGTGAATCAGGGTATCTACGCCCTCCAGAAATCCCGTGAGCCGCCGCCGCCAGTCATCCCCCACCGGGTAACTCCCGCCCGGGCCGAGCTCGTTGTCGGTCAGGTAGGCGACGGTGCGGCCGCCGGCGGCGGGTGTGAGCCGGTAGCCCAGGGTGGTCCCCGAGTGGCGCAGGCGGAACGTGTGGACCTGGTAGTCGGCGAGCTGCAGCTCGCCTTCGTGGATGTCCGTCACCTTGATCCGGGCCGAGAGCGCCTCGAGCGGCACGGGGAAGACCATGGGATCCATCTGCCGGCGGAGAATTTCCTCGAGGCTCACTCCCTCCTGCGGCGCGCCGAAGATGCAGAACGAGTTGCCCGGTGCGCTCAGCGGTTTGAAGAAAGGCAGCCCCTGGATGTGGTCCCAGTGGGTGTGGGAGATCAGCATGTCGGCGGTGACTTCCGTGGGCCGGGACGCCATGAGCTCATGCCCCAGCGGCCGGAGTCCGCTGCCCGCGTCGAGAATGACCAGACGCTGGCCGGGGCCGGTCAGGCTGATGCACGCGGTGTTGCCGCCGTAGCGCGCGGTCTGGGGGCCGGGGGTCGGAATCGAGCCACGCGTCCCCCAGAACTTCAGGACGCTGGTCATGCGCAAGAGCCGGAACGAGGCATCACAACAACCTCTTCCGTCTCAGGGCGGGGGAGCAGCGGTCACAGTCACGGGTCGGCCGTGACTGCGGTCACGACCGCCGCGCGGCCAGCATGAGCGAGCGCCGGTCCTTGAGGGTGATGTCCTTGCGGGTCACCTGGATGATGCCGCGCTCCACCAGGTTGCGCATGGTCCGGGAGACCGTCTCTCGGCTGGACCCGATCATCTGCGCAATGGTGTGGTGGGTCAGCTTTCGGGTGATCCGATCGCCGCCCTCGTCGTCGGCCATGCGGAGCAGCAGGTGCGCCACCCGGCCATTCACGTCGAGCAGCACCAGGCTGCCGATCTTCTCGTCGGCCCGGCGCAGGCGGCGGGAGATCTCGCGGAGCAACGAGATGGCCACTTCGGGAGAGCTCCTGAGTCGAGCCTGAAAATCCTCCCGGCGGAGCACCAGGAGACTCGAATCGTCCATGGCGATCACGTGGGCCGAGCGCGGCTCCTCGTCGATCACCGCCATCTCCCCGAAAAAGCTGCCTTCGCCCAGCACCGAGAGGATGACCTCCCGGCCGTCCTCGGCGATGAGGACCACCTTCACCTGGCCGGCCGCGACCAGGAACAGGGCATCGCCCGGGTCGTCCTCGAAGACGATCACGCTGCCCTTGGGATAACTGCGCTCGCGGGTCAGATCGGCGAAGGCGGCGAGGTCGGCCTCGCTCAGACCCGAGAAAAGTGGGACCTTACGCAAGACCTCGATCGGCGACAGGGGCACGGGAGACTCTCGAAAGCGGAAGTAGTTGGGGGTAGCTTACTTGCGGCTAGGGAGGCTGTCAATGAAGCAGTCGCCGGTCACGGGGCGCC
>DASSML010000469.1:0-10441 GCA_035688895.1 Gemmatimonadales bacterium | reverse complement strand
TACGGCGAGATGTCCCGGGTGACCGGGGTGAAGGAGCCTGCGCTCAGGATGCGGGTCAAGCGCGCCAGCGATCAGCTGCGGGAACTGCTGCGAGACCTCCATGTCGGTTGAGCCGAACGACGAGATCCGGGATCCGGTACTGCAGCGCGCGATCGCTGAGCTGCAGCGACCGGTGACGCTCGATGCCGAGGTCGAGCGCCGGGCCCTGGACCGCATCCGGGCCGGCGCCGGCTCGGGACGCCGGTTCCAACGGCTGGCCTGGCTGGGTGCAGCGCTCGCCGCCGGCATCGCGTTCCTGCTGGTCGGCCACCCCCCGGCGCCGAAGAATCCGCCGATGGTGTCCGGGACTCGCCCGGTGCTCATCCGTCTGGCCGCCCCGGCTTCCCGCGTCGCCGTCGTCGGCGACTTCAATGACTGGGATCCCGCGGCCACGCCGCTGCGGCGGGCAGGCGACGGGGCGACCTGGACCGTCGAGCTCCATCTCAAGCCGGGCCGCTACCACTACACTTTTTTGATCGACGGCCGACGCTGGGCCGGCGACCCCGACGGTCCCAGGGCGGTCGAGAGCGACTTCGGCGCACCGGTTTCGGTGCTCACGGTGAGCTGATGCGAGCCGGCTGGATGGTGCTGCTCTTCCTGACGGTAGGCGGGCAGGCCCGGGCGCAGGATCACCGGCTCACCGACCGCCTCGATCCCGCTACCGCAGCCGCGGTCCAGCGGGTGGTGGACAGTGCCGCGCACGAAGGGCTTCCGACCGAACCGCTGATTCAGAAGGCTCTCGAGGGCGGCACGCTCGGGGCACCGGGCGATCGCATCGTGTACGCGGTGGGCGCGCTCCACGGCCAGCTCGGCCGAGCCCGCGCGGCGCTGGGCGGCCGCGCCAGCGAGGCCGACCTGACCGCCGCCGCGGGGGCGCTCCGCGCGGGGCTTCCTCCGGACGCACTGCAACGACTGCAGTCGCTTCGGGGCGACCGGCCGCTGGTGGTGCCGATCGCGGTCCTGACCGACCTTGTGGCGGACGGCGTCCCTCCCGACGAGGCCACCCGCTCGGTGCTCGATCTCGCGCGCGAAGGCCGTCCCGATGAGGCGTTCATGGCGTTGCGCGAGGGGCGCGGCGCACCCTCCGGCCCGGAGCCGGGCGGAAGGCCGCCGCTCCGGCCCGCGGCCGATCCGCCGGTGGACCGATGAGACGCTCCGTTCGATTCGCCTGGGTGATGATCCTGGTGGCCACGCCGGCTGCGGCGCAGGTGACCGCCACCGTCGACGTCGGCGCGGGCGCCTATCGGCCCGACCGGGCGACGCCCGGTGGGGTTGCCTCCATCGCGCCGTGGATCCGCTACCACGGGCGCACCCTCGACCTCGATCTGGCCGGCACCTACACCGACGTGCCGGATGGCCGCTGGAACCTCCAGGGCGCCACCGCCGCGACGGTCCGGGCGCTCCGCTCTGGCCCGTTCAGCGCCGAGCTGGTGGGCGAAGCGGATTGGACGAGCCATTCCGAGGCACGGGGTACGACCGCGTTCATCGGCACCGGGCGCCTGGCGGTCGCGCCGAGTCGCGGCACGCGGCTCTGGCTGGGCCGAGGAACCGGGGCGGCGTCTGCCCTGGGGCGGGGACGCTCGGTGCAGCGGACCGAGCTCGGCACCAGTGCGTTCCTTGCCGGCGTACAGGTCGGGTTCACTCTGCTCCGCAGCAGCTGGACCCTGATGGGTCAACCCGAGGCGGTCGGTGCGCCGGGGGACACGCTGGGCGCGGATCCGCCGCCACGCGACACCGTCGCACTCGGCGCCGCACTCACCGACGCGACGCTATCAGGCAGATGGCGGCTGGGCACCGTGGGCTTCGATGCCTCGCTCGGGCGGCGCTTCGGCCGCAGTACGCCGGGACTCACGCTTTGGGGCGTGAGCGCGTATCGCGGAATCACGCCCCTGCTGGAGTTCGTCGCCTCCGCCGGGCGTTCGGGCTCGGACCCGGTGACGGCCGTGCCGGGATCGCGGTACTTCGCCCTCGGCCTCCGGCTCCGGATGCGCGCCGGCCCGCCGCCGCTCCTGCTTCCCCCGACGACCACGACGTACGCGGCGCCGTTCCACCTGGGACCCGCGCTGGGCTCGGGCCGCGAGATCGTGGTTCGACTGCCCGGCGCCCACCAGGTCGAGCTGGCCGGTGACTTCACCGACTGGCGACCGATCCGGCTCGACCCCTGGGGCGAAGGAGCGTGGCGGACCGTGCTCGCCATTCCGCCCGGGCTCCGCCGGCTCGCGGTGCGGGTCGACGGCGGCGTCTGGCACGCCCCGCCCGGGCTGCGGCCGATCACCAGCGAGTTCGGCGGCGAGGTGGCCGAGATCGTCGTGGAGTGATGCTGAGGTTCGCCGCTCGGACTCACCTGATGCTCTGGCCCGCCGCACTCGCACTTCTGGCCCTCATCGTCACTTCCGTCGCGACCTTCACGGGCGGCTGGGCCGGCACCCTCGCCTGGGGGGTGACTTTCTCGCTCGGTCTTCCGTTCGTGCTCGCCGCGGAAACCGTTGCGGGCTGGCTGGGACCCGCTCGCGGAGCCTGGATCCTTCCGGTCTCCATCCCCTTCGGTCTTCTCCCCTATCTCGCCGCGGATCTGCTGGTCCACCGGCTGTCCCGTCGTCGCGCCGCTCGGTCCCCCGTGCCCTAACCCGGTGACCCGCCGGGCGATCGGCCCTATCTTCCGAGAGGCCGTCCCAGGCAGTTCCACCCCGACGCGGGAGACCTCCGATGGCATCGCGCAAGCGGTATCGGCTGGATCGTGTGGCGGTGGGTCCCGGTGAGGCGCGGCCGGCGACGTGGACCTTCGCGGGCGCGCGGGGTCGCATCCCGGTGACTGGGACCGAGCACTTGTACGCGGTGATCGACGGCAACTTTCCGGCACGCAACCTCTGGGAATTCGTGGTGCGGGCGCCGTCGGCGGCCAGCGAGCCGATCGAGGTGCGTCCCCGCTCGACCCCGAATCTGAAGGTCTGGGCCGAGCTGCCCAACCGCTCGCTCACCTTCCCTCGGGCGACCCGGGGTGACGCGCGGGGCAAGCGGTACTGCAAGGTGAGCCTGGCCGACCCCACCGGCGAGCGGACCAAGGATCTGGTGCGGGGCGACGAGCGGCACGAGCTGCCCGCCTGGTTCGACACCCTGCAGACCCGCATGCGGCTCAAGCAGAACGTGCGGCCCACCCGCGGCACCGACGGCGAGGTACTGGTGGTCCTGGTGCCGCCGGACGACCACGCCGCCATGATCCGGCTCTTCTTCGCGACGAAGGTGTGGGTGCTGAAGGAACGCGTGGCGCTGGCCTGACCAGCCCGGCCAGCAGGCATCGTGGGCCGCCGCTGGCGGTCGGCGTGATCGGCGTCTTCGCCGGGCTCAAGCTCGCCGTCCACCTCGTCGTCAACCTGATCACTCCCTACGAGTTTCACCGGGACGAGCTGCTGTACCTCGCCATGGGGCGCCATCTCCGGCTCTGGGCGATGGACTTTCCTCCCGCCATCGCCCTCCTGGCCGAAGGAGCGCGCGCCGTCGGCGGCGATTCCCTCGTGGCCATCAGGATGGTGCCTGCCCTGGCCGGGACCGCGCTGGTCATCCTGGCCGCCTTGCTGGCGCGCGAGCTCGGTGGAGGATGGCGGGCCCAGGCCCTTGCCTGCCTCTGCGTGCTCGCGAATCCGCTCTTTCTCCGATCGGCGAACCTCTTTCAGCCCGTGGTGCTGGACCAGGTGACGTGGACGCTCGCCCTGCTGGCGTTGGCGCGCCTGCTCGGCGGCTACGGACCCGGCTCGTGGCTCGTGCTCGGGCTCGCGCTGGGCGTCGGACTCCTGGTCAAGTTCAGCATCGGGGTGATCGGAGTGGCGATCGTCCTCGCCATCCTACTCAGCCGTCTCCGCGGCGCGCTTCGGACCCCCTGGCCCTGGGCCGCGCTGCTGATCGCGCTCACCGTCGGATCGCCCAGCGTGGTCGGTCAGATCCGACTCGGCTTTCCGGTCATGAGCCAGCTGGCCGACCTCGGGACCACACAGCTCGAGCGAATCACCCCGGTCGACTTCCTGTTCGGCCAGATTCTCTGGGGACCGTCCACGCTGCTGGCGCTTGCGGGGCTGGCTGGCCTCTTCTGGTCTCCCCGGCTCGAGTCGTTCCTGGCGCTGGGCATCGCCTGCCTCGGCGCGTTCGGTATTCTGCTGGCCCTGCAAGGCAAGCCCTACTACATCGGTCCGGTCTATCCGCTGCTGTTTGCCGCCGGAGCGGTGCAGGTGGAAGCGCTGGGAGAATCGGCCACGGCCGAGTTCGTCAACTGGGGCACGGTGACGGTGCTCGTGGGCTACGGTCTGCTCATCTCGCCCCTCGGCCTGCCGTATCTGTTGCCGCAGCAGATGTCCATCTACGCGCAGTCACTGGGCATCGCCGAGGCCGTGCGCACCAACACGGGGGAGATGGGAGAGCTGCCGCAGGACTATGCCGACATGATCGGCTGGAAGGAGCAGGCCGAAGCGGTGGCCCGAGTCTATAACGGGCTGCCAGCCAACCAGCGGGCCGAGGCGGTGATTCTGGCCGGCAATTACGGCGAGGCAGGGGCGTTGGAGCTCTATGGACCACGCTACCGGCTCCCGCCGCCGGTGAGTGCCGCTGGGAGCTACTGGTTCTTCGGCCCCGGGCCTCGGCCGGGGCGGGTCGTGCTCGCGATAGGCATCGACCCGGCTGTGCTGGCGCCTGAGTTTCACAGCGTCCGTGAAGTGGGGCGCGTCGGGGATCGCTGGGCGGTGGCAGAGGAGCGCGACGTGCCGATCACCCTGGCGATGGGGCCGCGTCGCACCCTGCAGGAGGTCTGGCCGTCGCTGGGGCCGCGCTCCGGCGCTGGCGCTGGAGCGGCCCGGCGGTGAATTTGGAGGAGTTCCGGAGGTCCCATGCCGCTCCGGCTCCCGCCGTCCATTCCAATCCCTCGTCGGACGACCGCACTCCTGGTGCTCGCCTCGACGCTGGCGTGCGCCATTCAGAGCACCGGTGTTCCCGATAACGTGCCCGCCTGGCTCCGCGCCGACCCGCAGCGCTGCCTCCTTCCCCGCGACCTGGGTGAGAACATGGAGGCGATGGCTCGCCGCTGCGCCGAGCTGTTCGTGGCCGAGAACGGGTACACCGACGTCCCGGCGAGCAACGACAGCACCCGGTGGGTGATGGAGGACGGAGAAGAGGGTCCGTGGCTGCACGTGCTCGCGGGCCGGGTCGGCATGCTGGACAAGACCGCCACGGCGGTGCAATGCAGCGCGGGCCAGTGCGTCGTCTTCTTCCGCTCTCGCCGGCTGCCCCAGAGCTGCATCTACCGCGCGGTCACGATGTCCCAGGTGTACACCCGGCTCCAGCTCCAGCCCATCGAGGTGCACGAGCGGCGCTGCGCCGAGCGCATGGCCTGGAGTGTGGGGCAGGAGGAAGCCCCCGACGTCTAACTTCGGGCCGCGACGGCGGGGGCCAGGTACTGCGGAAAGTCCTGCACCCGATATGATGCCCGATACGCGCCAAGGGTTGCGTGGGCGCAAGCCGAAGTGACCGGCTAGATTGGGACCATGCGCGAAGCGCGACTTCGCCCGGAATACGCCGCTCTTTATCCCGAGCTGGTCCCGGGCCAATGGGAGCCGGCGGCGCGGATCGCCGAGGTGGTCCTGGCCCGCTACCTCCTGCAGCAACTGACCGATGGGCAGCCCGATCGGGCCCTGAACGAGACTCACTTCGAGTTCCGCGGTGGCGCCGCCGACGTACCGGCGACTGAGCCGCGCCGCCGCGCCGCCGACTGACTCCGAGGAGACCCCTGAAGCCCGACGACCTCGAGGGCCAGGAGCGTGTCGCCCCGCTGGAGATGTCGCCGGAGGAGTTCCGGCGGGTGGGCCATCGGCTGGTGGACCGGATCGCGGGCTTTCTCGCCGGGATCCGGACCGATCCACTCACGCCGGGCGAGACCCCAGCGCAGCTGCGTCCGCTGATCGGACGCCCGCCGCTGCCGCAGGAGGAGGCTCCCGCGGAGCGGTTGGTGGACGAGGCGGCGGAGCTGGTCCTCCATCATTCGCTCCGCAACGGCCACCCTCGCTTCATGGGATACATCACCTCGTCCGCCGCGCCGATCGGCGCGCTGGCCGATCTGCTTGCGTCCGCCGTGAACCCCAACGTCGGCGGCTGGGAGCTGTCGCCCGCCGCGACCGAGATCGAGGCCCAGACGATCCGCTGGATCGCGGAGCTGGTGGGCTATCCGCCGGATTGTGGCGGGATCCTGGTGAGCGGCGGCAACATGGCCAACTTCGTCTGCTTCCTGGCGGGGCGTCGGGCGATGCTGGGCGCGGGCGTCCGGAGCACCGGGCTCGGCGGAATGCCGTACCGGATTTACGTCTCCAGCGCCGCGCACACCTGGGTCGAAAAGGCGGCGGATCTGTTCGGCCTGGGTACCGATGCCATCCGCTGGATCCCGGTGGATCCGGCGGGTCGCATGGACCCGGCCGCACTGCGAGCCCGCCTCGCAGCCGACCGCACGGCCGGGGAGCGACCGATGATGGTCGTGGCCACCGCCGGCACGGTCGGCACCGGCGCGGTGGATCCGGTCCGCGAGCTGGCGGCGATCTGCCGGGAGGAAAAGGTCTGGCTCCATGTGGACGGGGCGTACGGCGCGCCCGCCGCCGTGCTGCCCGACGCACCGTCCGACCTGCACGCGCTCGCCCTGGCCGATTCGCTGTCGGTCGATCCCCACAAGTGGCTCTACGCCCCGCTGGAGGCGGGCTGCGTCCTGGTGCGCGAGGCCGCGCACCTGCCCGAGGCGTTCAACTGGTCGCCGAGTTACTACCGGTTCGACACGCCGGGCGACGAGCCGCCGATCAACTACCTCGAGCTGGGGCTGCAGAACTCGCGCGGGTTCCGGGCACTCAAAGTGTGGCTGGGACTCCGCCGCGCCGGACGAGCCGGCTACCAGCGCATGATCGCCGACGACTGCCGCATGGCGGCGGAGCTGTACCACGCGGCGGAGGCGCACCCCGAGATCGAAGCCCTGACTCTGAACCTCAGCATCGCCACCTTCCGCTACCGTCCTCAGGATCTCGGAGCCGGCGGCGCCGAGGTGGAGGACTATCTCAACCGGCTCAACGAGGCGGTGCTGGCCCGGCTCAAGCTGGGAGGAGATCTCTTCGTGAGTAACGCCGTACTCGATGGGCAGTTCGCTCTGCGCGCCTGCATCGTCAACTTCCGCACCACGCTGGCCGATGCGGCGAGCATCCCGGATCGGGTGGCCAGGGTGGGCCGAGCGGTCGATGGGGCGCTGCG
Source organism: Gemmatimonadales bacterium (assembly GCA_035688895.1). Lineage (GTDB taxonomy): Bacteria > Gemmatimonadota > Gemmatimonadetes > Gemmatimonadales > GWC2-71-9 > CAVVWJ01. The sequence continues at coordinate 3,142 of DASSML010000469.1, read as the reverse complement.
CCCGACCGGAATGGCCGCTGGAGCCGCACGGTGAATCCCGGCGTGGGGCGCGGCGCGATCGCGATGCAGACGGCCTTGCTGCTGCTGTGCAGCAACGTCTTCATGACCTTCGCCTGGTACGCTCATCTCAAGAACCTGGCTGATCGCCCCTGGTGGATCGCGGCGCTGGTGAGCTGGGGCATCGCCTTGTTCGAGTTCCTGCTCCAGGTGCCGGCCAACCGGATCGGCTACACGGCCCTGTCGCTGGGCCAGCTCAAGATCCTGCAGGAGGTCATCACCCTCTCGGTCTTCGTTCCGTTCGCCGCGCTCTATATGCGGGAGCCGCTCAAGCTGGACTACCTCTGGGCCGCCGCCTGCCTGCTCGGCGCGGTGTATTTCATCTTCCGCTCACGATGAGGGCTCTCCTCGCGGGGCTGCTGCTGCTCTGGGCCGGCGGGCTGGCCGCGCAGGCGCGCCCCGAGCGGGCTCGGGACATCGGCATCGCGCTGGACGGGACACCCGGTCCCCTGGACGCGATCACCGATGTGGCCGGGGTCGAGGTCGGGCATACCACCATCGTCAGGGGCGAGGGAAAACTGAAGGAGGGGAGCGGACCGGTGCGCACCGGCGTGACCGCGATCTTCCCCCGTGGTCGCGGGAACCTTGCTCCGGTCTTCGCCGGCTGGTTCAATCTCAACGGCAACGGCGAGATGACCGGCACCGCCTGGATCGACGACTACGCGCTGCTGCTCTACCCCATCCTGCTCACCAACACCAACAGCGTGGGGACGGTGCGCGACGCCGTGATCGAGTGGGGCCGGCCCAAGATCGTGAACGATGCCTTCAACTGCTGCCTCCCGGTGGTTGCCGAGACCTGGGACGGCGAGCTGAGCGACATCTACGGCTTCCACGTGACCAAGCAGCATGTGTTCGATGCCCTGGAGCGCGCGGCGCCGGGTCCGGTGCCCGAGGGAAATGTCGGCGGCGGCACCGGGATGATCTGCCTGGGCTTCAAGGGCGGCATCGGGACCGCGAGCCGGAAGCTCCCCGCCGAGCGGGGCGGCTACACGGTGGGCGTGCTGGTGCAGTGCAACTTCGGCGAGCGACGACTGCTGCGGATCGCGGGCGCGCCGGTGGGGCAGGAGATCACCGATCTCCAGCCGTGTTACGAGGGCTCCGACCTCGATTCCGCCCGGGCGGCCCGCCGGTGTCCGGCCGGGCCGGCCGGCCGCAGCGGCGACCAGGGATCGATCATCGTGGTGGTGGGCACCGACGCGCCGATGCTGCCGCACCAGCTTCGCCGGCTGGCCCGCCGGGCGGCGCTCGGCATCGGACGGATGGGGGGAATCGCCGGTCCGGGATCGGGCGATCTGATGATTGCCTTCTCGACCCAGAACACCGACCCGGCACCGGGGCCGGACGGCGCCCTGCCGGTGCGGATGGTGCCGGACGAGGGGACCGACGCGCTCAACGAAGCCACGGTGCAGGCCACCGAGGAGGCGATCATCAATGCGATGCTCGCCGCCCGAACGATGCGGGGCGCGGACGGCCTGGTGGTGCCCGCGCTGCCGCACGACCGCCTCAAGACGATCCTTCGCAAGTACCACCGTCTCAAGTGACCGCCGGCGAGCGGCCCACCGCCACCGGGTGAAAGGTCCGCCAGATCTCCCGGTAGGGCTCGACCATCAATTCCACGAAACGCTCCTGCGCCAGCGCGAAGGGGAACCGGCGGCGGAACTCGACCGCCGTGATTCCCAGCATGGCCCGGAGATGCCGACCGAAGCTCTGGGGTGAGGAGTACTCCAGGCGATAGGCCACGTCGGCCACGGAGAGCCCGGCCGCCTGGAACAGGTACGCCGCGTGGAGGAGCCGCACCGCCGCCAGGTAGTTCTTGGGCGACGGCAGTCCCGCCCGGGCGAACCGGGACATCAGCGTGCTCGGCCGCACGAAGAGGCGCTCGGCCAGGGCGGTGACCGTGGAGGTCTCGGGCGCCAGGCGGATCAACGCCTCCAGGAAGAGACGGGCATCCGGCGGCGCATCGCCCAGAGCGGCCAGGATCGGGGCCTGAATCCGGGCCACCGCGCGCGTGGCGGGCTGCCCGACCACCAGCCGCAGCCGATTCCATCCCGCCGGCGAGGTAACATCCACCACCTGCCGCACACCGGAGGCGCCCAGCCGGAGCAGCATTTCGGTGGCACCAGGATCGTGCTGCGACACCAGGGCGACGGTGGGGATGCCGGGAAACTCCCGGACCAGATGGCTCACCGCCTCGACCTGCTCGGGCGGACACCGGTGCACCGAGACCAGCACCGCGTCCACCGTGCGTTCCCGGACCGTGCGCACCGCCTCGGGCACCGAATCCCGGTGCACCACGGCGAAGCAGCCGTTTCCGGCGGCATCGACCCGGGGACGCTCCCCCGGCAGCAGGACCGCGGCGACGGTGGCTGAGGGCAGTTCGGCGAGGGCGGGCACGGGATCCTCCGGCTGATGGTGCAAGACAATGCCCGTGAGACGTCAATTCTGGTTCAACCCGCAACAGGCTCTAAGTCCGCCGGACGCAACCATTCCCGGCGGACGCGCATCCAAACGCAGGTCGGTATATTTCCGTCCGATCCCCGGACCGGTGCCCCATGAGCCAGCCGACCCTCGATCCGTTCGCCTCGCTCCAGGGTGCACTGGAGCCGCAGTACCGGCTGGAGCGCGAGCTTGGCCGGGGCGGGATGGGGGTCGTGTTTCTCGCGACCGACACCACGCTGGACCGCCGGGTCGCCATCAAGGTGGTCCACCCGGAGCTGGCGGCCCACCAATCGATCGTCCGCCGCTTCCTGGCCGAGGCCCGCACCATCGCCCGGCTGCGTCACCCCAACATCGTCGCGGTTCACACCGCCGGCACGGCCGACGGCCTCCTCTACTACGTCATGGACGAGGTGGAGGGCGAGAGCCTGCGCCAGCGGCTCACCCGGGAAGGGCGGCTCGATCCGACGGAAGCGGGGCGCATCATCGACGATGTCGCGGCCGCGCTCGATGCCGCGGGTCGGGCCGGCGTCGTGCACCGGGACGTCAAGCCGGAGAACGTCCTGCTCGACCGGCACACCGGTCGCGCGCTGCTGGCGGACTTCGGGATCGCTCGGGCCATGGTGGCCGAGGGCGGGGTGAGCACGGG
>DASSML010000468.1:0-3465 GCA_035688895.1 Gemmatimonadales bacterium | reverse complement strand
GGCGCTGCTCCGCACCTGGGTGCGGGGCTTCTGCCCGCTCAACGCCATCGAGCGCTCACTCAGCGAGCTGATCGATACCCGCCGGACTCGTCCGGTGCGGCGCGAGGCGGTCGTCATGACGGCGGAGGACGCGATGGCGATCCTGCAGCCGGGCGACGTCTTGATCGACTGCACCGGCAAGCACTCGCTGCTTCGGGACAAGCTGGTGCCCGGGCCCGGCGCGCCCGGGGCGAACACCTTCAGGGTCCGGCTGGAATACGCCATCATGGTCACGTTTCTGTACGACCAGGCGTACGAGTGCAACGAGTACTGCAAGTTCTACAAGAACATCGAGAACGTGTACTACAAGTTCATTCCGGCGGTCAACCGCACGTTCCACGACGGCGACATCACCCACGTGACGGGGATCGTCAACATCAGCGAGGACGACTACGAGCGGATGCCGGCGCAGTTCGACGGCCAGTGGCTGCGCGGCAACTTCCCCTATATCGCCCAGTCGATGGACCGGTTCATCAGAAAGGTGGACACGGAAACCGGCGGCAAGATGGTGGGCGACCTGGAGATCGTGCGGATCCCGATGGAGCTGTACCACGCCCGCCACGCGACCAGCCGGCCCTGGCGCCGGGCCAAGGCCGACCACCCCTTCGCCCGGTCACCGGTGTTCCTGGCGGGGGATTCGGCGGTGGGGTCGCCCTACTTCCAGTCGATCTCGCTGGGGCTGGAGTGCGCGATGTTCCTGGCGGGGCTGCTGGCACAGCCTGACCTGCCGGTGCGGGATCTGCTCGACCGGTACGAGCTCTACGCGTACAAGCAGTGGCTCCGGGTGTATATGCGGAGCAAGGCGATCAAGCACAACAAGGACGTGTTCGAGGTCCTGGGCGATAACTTCGCGGCCTTGGAGAAGCTGCACATCTACTGAAGGGGCGTGGCGCGGTCTTTCCGTGGATCTCAGCTCGTGCGAGGAGGCTGAGGGGCCCGGGGGGAGGCTGGCCAAGCCCCGCCAACCCCTAGCCTCCCCCCGGGCCCCTCAGCCCCTCGCACACCAGCATCGGTGCGATCAGCGTAGCCGCTCGCACACCAGCACCGGCGGCATCTTCGTCTCCTCGCATTAACTCTTCCTTCATCCCTCCAGCTCCAGCCGTGACGCACGCACCAGTTTCACGCGTGATGCACGCTACGGTGACGACCTCCTTTCGAGAATAGTGTGCTCCCGTTGTGGCCCGCACCTCTTCGGTGCGGCGCTCCCGATGCGGTTCGTAGTAGGCAGATCATCCGCCACGTCGAAGGACAGCACGAGATCCCCATGCGATCCAAGACTCGTTCCGAGTGCCCGCTCGCTGTGCTTCTGGTCGGCGTCACGCTAGGCTGCGGCGTAGAGGAGACCACCGCACCTGATCGGACGCCGCTCCCGGCCACTGCCGCGGCCTCCCTCGCATTCAGCTGGACCAGCGTCACCCCCGAGAGCCAGGGCATGTGCGGCACCACCCGGCAGCTCGGCTGCACCCGCACGCTCGCCGACATCTGGAGCCGGATGAGCAGCCCCAAGTACAACACCAAGCGATTCATCGTGATCCGGAACGACAAGGTGATCTACGATCGGGGGGGCACTTCTGCCTATCCGGTCTATTCATCCAACAAGGGGCTGTGGGGCGCGCCGACGCTGGTGCACGCCATGCACTCGTGCGGCGTAGACCTCTCGGATCGGGCCTCCAAGTGGCTGGCCGGCGGCGCGGGCTCGCGCTGGGCCAGCGTCTATCCCTGGAGCGCCATCACCGTCGAGCAGCTGGCCACCCACACGGCCGGGATCTGCGACTACGGCAACACCAGCAGCGTCTGCCGCAACGAGAACGGCGACTGGCAGGCCGACTACGAGCAGTCCAAGCGCGGCGGGACCGGCTACAAGTACGCCAACGATGCGCTCACGGTCGCGCGGGTCAGGTCGGAACAGAACCGGGAACCCGCGGCGTCCCCGGGCAGCGTGTACGAGTACAGCAACCTGGGCCACGCGCTCCTCAACTACGTGGTGCAGCAGGCCTGCGGGCGGAAGCTGACCGACATCTACGCCAGCTACATCCGGCAGGCGGGCATGGGAGGACCGGTCGGGGCGGCCGTCATCTACACCGACGGGGGACGGATCTGGAACCTGAGCGCCGGCACCGCCCGGTGGGACGGGCGCGATGGGGCGGCGGTGCTGAGGCTCGCGGCGCGGCTGGGCATCTGGAACAATCAGAACATCGAGCCGGTGCGCGACTGGAACGAGGTCACCAAGATCACCGGCAACCTGCCCGTCGCCTCGTCACACGGCCGGGGCGTGGTCTATTTCAACAACTCGACCGATCGGTGGACCAAGTCGTCGGGGCACCGGCGCTTCTCCAACGAGATGTTCGGCCACGACGGAAACTTCAGCACGGTGTTCCTCGCTGATCCGCTGACCGGCACGACCATCGTGCGCCAGGGAGAGAACAACGCGAACGGGGCGTCCTATCTCACGCAGAACGGCTGCCAGCCGGGGTGGACGGGAACCGCCCCCAGCTGCAAGCCCGGGACCAATTGGAGCAACAATTGGGGCGTGGCGCTCGACCCCGGGCGCGAGTCCGACTACGTGGCGGGCCGCATGATGGTGACCGACCCGCTGCAGGAGGCGTTCTTCTTCCCGCCGCCGTTCTGCCGGATGACGCAGGCGGGCGGAAAGACCGTGGACAAGGTCACCGATGTCTACAGTACGCCGTCCGGTGCCGGCAGCGTCGAGCTCATCGCGGAGATCCGGGCGAACCCGCGCGAAGGCGGCGGCTCGTCGGTGGTCGATCGGGTCGAGTTCTACAAGGAGGATGGGAGCAGCCAGCCCAAGCTGGTGGGGACCGGCACGCAGGTGGCGGGCGACCCCACCCGGTACCGGCTCTCGCTGGCCGGGAGCAGCCATGGGGCGGTGGGGAGCGTGATGACCTACTTCGCGAGCTGCGTGGCCAAGTCGACCCAGGACGGGAGCAAGAAGGTGCCGTCGTATTCGCGGCCGGTGCGGGTGCGGCGCGCCAGCTGAGACGGTCGGCCGTCAGCGAAGGGCGGGACGCTCCTTGGTCTCCCAGGGGGCGTTCTTCCCCGCGGCCCTCGGCCGCATGATGGTCGCCTGCCCCGGCTTCCAGTTCGCCGGGCAGAGCTCACCGCACTGACACCCCGCCAGCACCCGCAGCACTTCCCCGGTATTCCGACCCACGCTGAGGTCGTTTATGCAGAGCCAGCGGATCTTTCGTTCCTGGTCGAGCAGGTAGGTCGCCCGCAGCGGGACCTGCTCGACGGGATCGAGGATCCCGAGCTCCCCGGCGACCGCCTTCCGATCGTCGGCCAGCATGGGGAACTCGAGATTGCGGAGGTCCGGGTTCTCCTTGCGCCAGGCGAGGTGGGCGTGCTCGCTGTCGGCGCTGACGCCGAAGACCCGGGTGCCGAGGGCGCGGAATTCTCGGAGCGCGC
>DASSML010000467.1:0-10511 GCA_035688895.1 Gemmatimonadales bacterium | reverse complement strand
CTTGGCGTCGGGAAGCTGGGTGAAGAGCTCCCGGATCGGGGTGAAGAGACCGGTGTAGGTGGCCGGATTCGACCGTGGCGTGCGCCCGATCGGGCTCTGGTCGATGTCGATCACCTTGTCGATCTTGTCCAGCCCCTCGATGCGGGTGTGCGCCCCGGGCACCACCTTGGCCCGGTAGAACTGCCGAGCCAGTGCCTGGTACAGGATGTCGGTGACCAGGGTGGATTTGCCCGACCCCGATACGCCGGTGACCGCCACGAACAAGCCGAGCGGAATGTCCACCGTCAGGTTCTGCAGGTTGTTCGCCCGGGCGCCCACCATGCGGAGCCGATGCCTGGACGGGGCTTCCCGGCGCCCCGGGGGCACCGGAACGCGGAGCTCTCCGCGGAGGTAGCGCCCGGTGAGCGAGGTGGGGTGACGGCGGATCGTGTCCACGTCTCCCTCGGCCACGACCTCGCCGCCGAACCGCCCGGCCCGCGGCCCCAGGTCGATCACATGGTCCGCGGCCTCGATGGTTTCGGCGTCGTGCTCCACCACAATGACCGTATTGCCGAGATCGCGGAGTCCGCGCAGGGTGCCCAGCAGGCGCTCGTTGTCCCGCTGGTGGAGACCGATGCTCGGCTCGTCGAGGATGTAGAGGACTCCGACCAGGCGTGACCCGATCTGGGTGGCCAACCGGATCCGCTGGGTCTCACCGCCGGAGAGCGAAGTCGCGGCCCGACCAAGAGTCAGGTAGTCGAGGCCCACGTCGCGCAGGAAGCGCAGCCGGTCGCCCACCTCCTTGAGGATGGGCCCGGCGATCTCGGGGTCGAGGCCGCGGGTGCCGTTGCTCCGAAGCGGGATGCGCTCGAAGAACTCGATGGCGCGGAGGACCGGCAGGTCCACCACGTCTCCGATGCTCCGGCCTTCCACCAGCACCGCCAGGCTTTCGGCCTTGAGCCGCTTCCCGCCGCAGGTCTGGCACGGCTGCTCGACCATGAACTCCTCGAGCGACACCCGGACCGCATCGCTGGCGGATTCGCGGTACCGCCGCTCCACGTTCTTGAGGATGCCCTCCCACTCGGTCTCATAGTCGCTGCGGCCCCGTCCGCCGTCGGCCTGGAAGCGGAAACGGCCCTCCGCCCCGTGCAGCAGCGACTGGCGGGCGGGGTCGGCGATCTCACCCCACGGGGTGTTGAGGTCGAACTTGAAGGCCCGGGCGAGGGTAGGCAGCACGACCTTGCGGAGGTAGCCAGTCGGCTCGCCCCAGGGGAGGACGACACCCTCGAGGATGCTGATACTGGGGTCGCCGAGGATCAGCTCGGCGTTGACCTCCCGGCGGGTGCCGACGCCGTGGCAGTCGGGGCAGGCGCCGAACGGCGAATTGAAGGAGAACTGCCTCGGCTCGAGCTCCGGCAGGGAGAGCCCGCAGACCGGGCAGGCGAACCGCTCCGAGAACATCACCGACCGCGCGGTCCCGTCGTGGCGGACCACCTCCACCACGCCGTCGGCGGTCTTGAGCGCGGTCTCGATCGAATCGGTGAGCCGGGAGCGATCGGCCGGCCGGACCACCAGGCGGTCCACCACCACCGAGATGTCGTGGTTCTGCCGCCGGTTCAGCGCCGGCACCTCGGTCAGATCGTAGGTCGTGCCGTCCACCCGCACGCGGACGAAGCCGCGCTTGCGCACATCCTCGAGCAGGTCGCGAAATTCGCCCTTGCGACCCCGCACCATGGGCGCGAGCACCTCGATGCGGGTGCCTTCCGGCCACCCCAGCACGGTGTCGGTAATCTGGGCGGCGCTCTGCCGCGTCACCGGGGTCCCGTCGTTGGGGCAGTGCGGCACGCCGACCCGGGCCCAGAGCAGACGGAGGTAGTCGTAGATCTCGGTAACCGTGCCGACGGTGGAGCGCGGGTTCTGTCCGGTGGTCTTCTGCTCGATCGAGATGGCCGGAGAGAGCCCCTCAATGGCGTCCACGTCGGGCTTTTCCATCAAGCCGAGGAACTGCCGGGCGTAGGCCGAGAGGGACTCGACGTAGCGGCGCTGGCCTTCGGCATAAATCGTGTCGAACGCGAGCGAGGACTTGCCGGACCCGGAGAGGCCGGTAATGACGGTGAGTCGGTTGCGGGGGATGGAGACGGAGATGTCTTTGAGGTTGTGCTCGCGGGCGCCCCGCACCACCAAGAATTCCTGAGCCATAGCCCCGAAAGGTACCCGAAGGCCGGGCCGAGGGTCAACGGGTTCCTCTTTGGGCAGCCGCCTTCTACCATACGGGGCCCCCATGACCATTCTGCCGTGATCACCGTGATCGTGGACGATCTGGCTTTCCTCGCGGTGGACGCCGTGGTGCGACCGGCCGACGAGTCGCTCGCGCCGCTCACCTCGGAAGGCTCGCGGCTCGACCGCCTGGCCGGCGACCGCTTCGCCGCTCAGCGGCGGGTCACCTCCCCACTCCAGGCTGGGGCCGCGGTGGTCACCGGCGGCGGCGACCTGACCGCGCCGTACGTGCTCCACGCCGTCATCCGCGACCGCCAGACGCCGGTGGACCGCGCCACCGTGCGGCGCGCGCTGATCTCCGCCTGGCAGCGGGCCGGCGACTGGGGACTCCGCCGCCTGGCCGCGCCTCTGGTCGGGACCGGCCCCGGCGGGTTGAGCGAGGAGGAGGCCGCCCGGCTCATGGCGGAGACGTTCCCCCGCGAGCAGGGCGAGGACGGCATGGCGCTGGCGATCGTGGTAGAGAAGGAAGCAATCCGGGATCTGGTGGCGGCCATCGTGGGGAGGACGGCGTGATCCGGCTGGCGGACCTGACCAAGCGCTACGGCAAGTTCACCGCGGTGGACGCCATCACCCTGCACGTGCCGCGGGGCGAGCTGTTCGGCCTGCTGGGGCCGAACGGCGCCGGCAAGACCACGACGATGCGGATGATCGCCGGGATCCTCCGGCCCACCAGCGGGAGCATCACCGTCGCGGGAATCGACCTCCTGGCCCGGCCGCTCGCCGCCAAGGCGAAGCTGGGCTTCATCCCCGACCGGCCTTTCGTCTACGACAAGCTTACCGGCGGAGAGTTCCTCCGTTTCGCCGCGGCGCTGTACGGACAGCAGGGCACGGCCGTGGAGCGGCGGATCGACGAGCTGCTGGAGCTGTTCGAGCTCACGCCCTGGAAGAGCGAGCTGACCGAGAACTACAGCCACGGCATGCGGCAGAAGCTCATCATCTGCGGCGCCTTCGTCCACCGACCCGAGCTCATCGTGGTGGACGAGCCGATGGTGGGCCTGGACCCCAAGAGCGCCCGCCTGCTCAAGGACCTGTTCCGCCAGTTCGTGGACCGGGGCGGCACGGTGCTGATGAGCACCCATACCCTGGAGGTGGCCGAGGTGATGTGCGATCGGATCGCCATCGTCTACCGAGGGAAGGTCGCGGCGCAGGGTACGCTGGCGGAGCTCCGCGAGCAGACCGCCTCGGGGAGCAGCTCCCTGGAGGACATGTTCCTCAAGCTCACCGGCGGGCTCCGGGAGCATCAGCTCGATTCGGTCTTCGAAGGCTGAGATGGGCCCGACGGGAGCGACTCAGCCGGGGCTCTGGACCCTGCTCATCCCGAAGCGGCGCGGCGGGCTGGCGCGGCTACGGCAGCAGCGGAGTGGCAGCTGGCCCAAGGTGCTGCTGCTCGGGCTGGTCGGCGGGGCGTTCTGGACCGGGATCTTCGGCATCGCCTACCGGGTACTGAGCTACATCGAGAAGGTGGCCGACATCGGCGACCTCCTCGCGGCCAAGATGCTCGACGTCATCCTGCTGGCATTCCTCACGATCCTGCTGCTGTCCAACATCATCACCGCGCTCTCGACCTTCTTCCTGGCCAAGGACCTGGACCTGCTGGTGGCGGCACCTGTGGGCGGGGTGAGGATCTACCTGGCCAAGCTGAGCGAGACGGTGGTGCACTCCTCCTGGATGGTGGCGCTGCTCGCCCTGCCCATCCTGTCGGCCTACGGGATCGTCTACGATGGTGGGCCGCTCTTTCCGCTGGTCGCGGCGGGCGCGTTCCTTCCGTTCCTGGTACTGCCCGCGGTAATCGGGGTGATCATCACCATGCTGCTGGTGAATGTCTTCCCCGCCCGCCGCACCCGTGAGCTGCTGGGGCTGATCGGACTCGGCGGATTGGGCGTGGTGCTCATCCTCCTCCGGGTGATTCAGCCCGAACGGCTGGCCCGACCCGAAGGGTTCCAGAACTTCCTGGACTACCTGGTCGTGCTGCGGACGCCGACCAGCCCACTCCTGCCGAACGAGTGGGCCACCTCGATGATCATGAACTGGCTGCTCCGGGTGGCTGACCCTCGGCCGATCCTCGCGCTCTGGGGGTCGGCGGCGGTCGCGCTTGGGGTGGGCGCCGTGGTGCATGGGTCGCTCTTCCTCTCGGGCTACTCCAAGGCGCAGGAGGGGGGCGAGCGGAAAGTGCGTCGGCCGCTCCGGGGGCCGCTGGCCATGGCCCTGCAGCGGCTGCCGCCCGCCGAGCGCGAGTTCATGCTCAAGGATCTGCGACTCTTCTTCCGGGACAACACCCAGTGGAGCCAGCTCATCCTGCTGGGCGTCCTGCTCCTCATTTACATCTTCAACATCAAGTCGCTGCCGATCCACTCGGGGGAGCGGATCCCGTTCACCCTGGTCACGATGATCTCCTTCCTGAACCTGGGGCTCTCCGGCTTCGTGCTGGCCGCGGTGGCGGCGCGGTTCGTCTTTCCCGGGCTTTCCCTGGAGGGGCGGCAGATGTGGCTGCTCCGCTCCAGCCCGCTCGACGCTCGGGCCATGCTCTGGAGCAAGTACTGGATGGGGACCGCGCCGCTGCTGGTGCTCGCGCTGGCCATCACCATCCTGACGAACGGGCTGCTCAGGGTGACCCCGTTCATGATGGCCGTGAGCATCGGCACGATCACGCTCTACACCCTCGCGGTCTGCGCGCTTGCGCTCGCCTTCGGCGTCTACTTTCCCCAGTTCGGCACCGAGAACGCGGCCCAGATCCCCACCAGCTTCGGTGGGGTGATCTACATGATGGCCAGCCTCAGCCTGTTGGCTGTGGTGATCATGATCGAGGCGATTCCCGTGTCGGCGCACCTCCGCGCCGCGCATAGGGGAATCCCTCCGGGAGGCGCCGGCCAGCTCACGCTGGCCTTGGGCGGCGTGGCGCTGCTCCTCCTCGTCGCGACGCTGCTGCCACTTCGGATGAGCGCCACCCGGGTCGAGCGGATGGATATCTCCTCGGGCCGGGTCGAGACGGAATGATCGCCGTCGACCTGTTCAGCGATACGGTGACCCGTCCCAGCCCGGCCATGCGCCGGGCCATGGCCGAGGCCGAGGTGGGGGACGAGCAGCTGCAGGAGGATCCGACCGTCAACCGTTTGCAGGACGCGGTGGCGGAGCTGCTGGGCAAGGAGGCCGCCCTCTTCCTGCCCTCGGGGACGATGTGCAACCAGGTGGCGTTCGCGGTGCACTGCCGGTCCGGCGACGAGATCCTGCTGCATGAGCTGGCCCATCCGCTGCTCTACGAGGCCGGGGGCGCCGCCGCGATGACCGGCGCCGTGTTCCGCCCCCTGGCCGGACCCCGCGGCGTCTTCACCGCGGATCAGGTGCGCGCGGCCGCCCGGCCGCCGGTGCACTACATGCCGCGCACTCGCGTCGTCTCGGTCGAGCAGACGGCGAACATCGTGGGCGGGGTGTGCTGGAAGCTCAACGAGGTCGAGGCGGTCTGCGGGGCGGCCCGCGGCCTGGGACTCGCCTGCCACATGGACGGGGCCCGGCTCTTCAACGCCGTGGTCGCGACCGGCACCCCCGCCCGCGCGTTCTCGGCGCCGTTCGACTCGGTCTGGGTGGATCTGACCAAAGGCCTCGGCGCGCCGGTGGGCGCCGTGCTGGCGGGGTCGCGCGGGTTCGTGGAAGAGGCGTGGCGGTTCAAGCAGCGGTTCGGCGGCGCCATGCGGCAGGCCGGCATCATCGCCGCGGCCGGACTCTACGCCCTGGAGCACAATATCGACCGTCTCTCGGACGATCACGAGCGCGCCCGCCGGCTCGCCTGGGGGCTCGCTGAGCTGCCGGGCATCGCGCTGGATGCGGACCGGGTCGAGACCAACATCGTCATCTTCGAGGTGACCGCCGCCGGGGTCACCGCCGAGACGTTCGCCGAGAGGGCGCTGGCGCGGGGCGGTGTCCGCTTCACCGTGATCGGCCCGACCACGGTCCGCGCCGTGACCCACCTCGACCTGCCGCCCGACGCGGTCGAGCGCGCCCTCGCTGCCGCTCACGCGGCCCTGGTACCCTAGATCAACGCCCGCCGTTTCTCGAACGCTCTCGCATAAACCCGGTCCCCAACCGATCTGACGCAGGTCCTACCTTGGGCCCGCTGCCGCCACCCTGTGCGGCCGCGTCGCACGCCCCATCCAAGGAGGACCCATGTCTCCCCGCCTCGCTGTGCTCGCGCTGGCGCTCGTGGTCGCCGGCTGCACCGATCGCACCGGACCCGAGCCTCCCGTCCGCGCGCCTTCGACACCGCCATCCGGGGTGCGTCAGGGCGAGCCCACCGGGCGGGACGCGCGGGAGCGTCTGGCCCGCCGGCTTGCCCGAGCCCTGGCCAACACCGAGTTCCGCCATCAGGTGAAGGACGCCCTCGACCGGTCGCCGATCCGGGAGCACAAGCTGCATTTCCAGCGCTGGCTCGACGCCGGCGATCGCCGGAGCCTCCGCGTAGTGGCGCAGGCCAACGGGATCTCGGAAGCCGCGCTCGCCAGCGAGGCGCGCGGCGCGGCGGCCCTGGAGATGTACCTTCCGGTGCCGGCGCATCGGGCGGCGTGGCGAGGGGACGCGAACCTTCTGGTGGCCACGGTCGGCGCCGACCACGAGGCGCCGGTGGCGTTCACCCTGGAGGGCCGGCGCCTGGTCCTCGATGCCGAGCGCCCGCCGGCGACCCCGGTGCTCGTGGTGGTACCGGTTGAGACGGACTTCGATCACCCGTCGGCGGGACCCGCGCTGGACAATTTCCTCGGCGATGGCGGCGGCGCGCCGGCCGGTCCACCGCACGGCCTCTACATGCGGCATGCCCACTTCGTCAGTGATTTCGAGGGCTGGCCCAAGGGTGCCCCGGAGTTCGAGATTCACATCCTGGGGCAGGCCGGCACCAGCGACTCGCTGCAGACCTACTCCTGCTCCGGCGAGCGAGCCTCCGGCTCCTACTACCAATTCAACATGGATGGCGACGATTGGACCGGGAGCGTGCTCCTGCTCAGCGAGCAGCAGATCACCGCTTATCGGAACGCGCACCCCACACAGAACTTTCGGGTATTCGCGGTGGAGGATGACGACACCGCCTGCCAAATCAAGGTCGATCCCAACCGGTTCTCCACGCTGGTCAAGGCGGTGGAGGCGGCGTATCCCAACCTCACCGGCGGCAAAGACAGCACGACCAGCACCCTCGCCCGGCTGTGGAAGCGGGCCAACACCCTCCAGAAGGTCATCCGGGCGGTGGCGGGACTCATCACCACCAACGACGAGCTGATCGGCAACGCGATCGAGACGAGCGTGGCCGGTGTCTCCTACCCCGATGCCAACTGGGTGGTGAAGGGGGATAACAATCAGACGAATGGTTGGCTGTTGCTGCGGATGCAGTAGCAGCGCCACGGGCGGCCGGCGCTCCCGGCCGCTCGTTTCTTTTGATCCCCGGTTGACGATGGCGCGGCATACTCTCCCGCAACCCGGAGAGCCTCGATGCGCGTGCCACCGTGGCTGATCGCCACTATGCTCCTCGTCCTCCCGACTATCAGTCTGGCGCAGGCCGTGGCGCCGCCCGGTTGGCAGCTGGGGATCCTGCTGGAGTCGGTTCGCTTCAGCCGTGGGTTGGTCGACGCTGCCTCGCCATCCGACATCGCGGCGGGATTGCGTCCCTCAGCGGGCACCGCCCTCGCGCTCACCCTGGCGCGGAGCGGCGCTGTCTGGCGGGGTGAGCTCGTGGCCGGCTGGGCAGGGATGCGTCCCCAGGCCGACAACGAGAGCGTGGCCGTGCTCGATCGGACCACTCATCTCACCCGGATGCGACTGGGCGCTGCCCTGGAGCGAAGCCTCTTCGGGATCGGGGCCGCCTCACTGGCGCTTGGCGCCGGGCCCACGCTGGACTGGTGGCGTGTGGTCGGCGAAGACCGGGTCCGTGTCGGCGGTGCCGCGCTCGTAGCGCTGCGCCTCCCGCTCGGGACCTGGATGCTGGAGAACCGTCTGGGCCTGGGTGTTTCGGAAAGTCCGTTCGTGCCGGAGGATGTCGGCGAGACTTACGAGACTCGGACCCTGCTGAGCGTGACGCTAGGACTGGCGGTGCGCGCTCCGTTGTAGCGGGCTGTGGCCTATGCGGCCACGCGGCGGCCGCAGCCCTCGCAGAAGCGACTGTCCGGCGCCAGGGCGGCGCCACAGCGATCGCAGTGGCCCGCAACCGCCAGGCGCACCCCGCATCCGGAGCAGAACACCGCGTCCGTCTCAGGCCGGGGGCCGCAGGTGTTACACACCAGGGTGCCAGGCGATGTCGGGGCCGAAGCGGAGCGAATCACCCGGACCCGAGCGGCCACCATGGCCTCGATATCGTCGGGCGCCTCGGCGCGCAGCGCCTCGAGCGCCGCCGCGGTGTACTTCTCCTTGAGGTAGGCGTAGTCGGCGTCGGACAGCTTGCCGGTCTCGCGGTCGAACTCGATCTCCTTGAGCGCGGTCAGGGCCACGCCACGCTCCGTCTCTTCCGGATCGGGCGGCTCGACCGGACGCGGCCGCGCAGGCGTTCCGGCAAACATGGGCCAGAGCACCAGCCAGAGAGCCAGCGCCCCCAGCAGCACGGCCGCCGACACCTCCGCCAGCATCAGTCCTCGACCTCGGCCAGGGCCTGGCGCAGCCGTTCGAGCTCTTCCGGCGTCGCGGTCGAGGCCGCGGTGCTCGGCCCGGTGCCGGAGCCTGCCGCGCCTGCTCCGGCAACCGCGATGCGGCGCCGACCGACGAACGCGAAAAGGCCTGCCCCCGCCGCCAGAATCAGGGATCCCGGCAGGAGATAGCCCCAGAGGTTGAACCCCTCCGGCTTGGGCGCCATCAGCGCCTTCTCGCCATACTCCGCCACGAAGGCGTCGAGGATCTGCTGGGCGGACTTCCCCGCCTTGTCCATCGCCACGACTTCACGGTGAAGCTTCGGCGAGTAGGTGCAGGTGAAGTCGGTGGTCCGGCAGGTAAACACGTCCAGGGTGCAGCCGCAGTTGCAGGCCAGGCGGTGCTCGATCGACTTGATTCGCTCGTCGTAGTCCTCGATGCGAGTCACCTCCCGCGGCTGACCGACCGCGTAAGGGTCCCGCAGCGTCCCCACACTCCCCCGCCCCGCGAGAGAATCCTGCACCTGGAGTGCGGCCGGCACCGCCGCCAGCGCGCCGAGGCGGCCGAGAAACTCCCGGCGGCCAAGAGGGTTCATTCCCGCGCTCCTCCCACCAACGCCACCTCGTATCCGGCCACCGCCCGTCGCGGAGCCGCGACCGTCGGTCCGCCGCCCGGCCACATCGTGACGACGCCGCCGAACACCAGCACGAAGCCGCCGAACCAGAGCCACCAGACCAGCGGGTTGATGGTGAACCGGTAGACCGCTTCCTCGGTGCCGTTCACCGACCCGGCGTAGGTGATGTACAGATCCTCCTGCAGCCCGCTCCGGATCCCGACCTCGGTTGACGGCTCGAAGGTCGGCCGCTTGAAGCTGTCCACATGTTGCCGTTTCTCGGAGGTCATCAGGCCTTCGGGCTTGCCATCCTTCGCCACCGATACGGTGGCAGCGGACACGATGCGGTTGAGCGCCTCGAACTGGGAGACCCCCATGTGCGTCAGCGTGTAGGTGTGTCCGAACGGACTCTGCATCTGGACCGATTGCCCGGGCTTGAGTGTCGCCTCCATCTCCCGCTTGAACGCCATGCCGGAGAAGGCGACGAAGTAGATCAGCACGCCCACGTGGACCAGGTATCCGCCGTAGCGCCGGCGGTTGCGGCCGATGAGCCGGGCAAAGGCCATGGGCGCCGATTCGCCGTGCATCCGCCGCCGAGCCCGCACGCCCCGCCAGAACTCCTGGACGATGGTGCCCGCGACGAAGCCGGCCAGTGCCAGCGCCATGATGGCGTAGAAGTCCCGCATGCCGGACGCGAGCAACCCGACCAGGGTCACCAGCCCCGTGGCGACCGGAGCGGTGAACTGCCGGCGGAGATTGGCCGGGGAGGCCTTGCGCCAAGCGATCAGCGGTCCGACCCCGGTCAGCGCCAGCAGCAGCAGGCCGATCGGGACGTTCACCCGATTGAAGAAGGGCGGCCCGACCGTGATCTTGCTCCCCCGCACCAGCTCGGACAGGATCGGGAAGAGGGTGCCCCAGAGCACCGAGAAGGCAACGCCCACCAGCAGCAGGTTGTTGAAGAGGAAGGCGGCCTCACGGCTCAGCATCGACTCGAGCTGCACCTCCGCCTTGAGCGACGGCCACCGGGTATACAGCAGGGTGAAGGCCAGCA
>DASSML010000466.1:0-2040 GCA_035688895.1 Gemmatimonadales bacterium | reverse complement strand
AGCCTCCACGATCCAGGCATGCCGCGACGGCGGGCGGCGCTTTTTTCCCGCCGTGCTTTTGCGCACGGCGTCAATCTCCTCGACCATATCAGGGTACAGCCGCAACTGGACGAGCATCGGCTTGGCCGCGTCGCGCTCGCTGGCGTCCGCCGGTTTGGGGATGCTGCCCCCCTTATGGATCAAGCTCAGAGCCTGTGAAAGAATCCCAGCGCGGCCGCCGATTGATCAATCCGGCGCCATAATTCCTGCATGAGCACACCACCCGATCCGAAGCGGTCCCCAGTCCCACAGGCCACCCTCTTCGAGATGCCTGACGACCAGACACGCCCGCCCCAACCGGCGACTCCGGATCTCGTCGGCAGGCCACGACTCCGCACCGCCAACCGCCACCAGATCGTCTTCCGTGCCACTCCCCTGGACGCCCTCTTGCCTCAGGACCACCCGGCTCGGATCATCTGGGATTATGTCGAAGGGCTGGGCCTCAGTCCCCTGTACCGCCCGATCAAGGCCGTCGAAGGCCGACCGGGGCGTGCCCCGATCGATCCCAAGATCCTCCTGGCCTTGTGGCTCTACGCCACCACCGAGGGCATCGGCAGCGCGCGCCACCTCGACGAACTCTGCCGCACGCAGGACGCCTTCCGATGGATCGCTGGCGACGTGTCGGTCAACTATCATAGCCTCGCCGATTTCCGCACCGACCATGTCGCATTGCTCGATGACCTGCTGACCCGCAGTGTGGCCACCCTGATGGCCGAGGGCCTGGTCGACTTGAACCGGGTGGCGCAGGACGGGATGCGAGTCCGCGCCAGTGCCGGGGCCGCCTCGTTCCGTCGCCGGCCGACCCTCGACGAGGCTTACGAGCAGGCCCGGTCGCAGGTCGACGCCCTGCGGGAGGAGTTACAAAGCGATCCCGCAGGAGCGGATCGGCGTCGAAAGGCGGCCCAGCAGCGGGCCGCCCGCGAGCGGGCCGAGCGGGTGAAAAACGCGTTGGACCGCCTGCCGGAGCTGGAGGCCAAGAAGACGCCCCAGGAGAAGGACCATGCCCGCTGTTCCACCACCGATGCGGAGGCCACGGTGATGAAGATGGCCGACGGCGGATTCCGTCCGGCGTACAACTTCCAATTCGCCACGGACACGGCCACCCAGATGATCGCCGGTGTGGCGGTGGAGACCAGCGGCAGCGATGCGGGCCAGATGGTGCCGATGGCCGACCAGGTCGAGCAGCGGTACGAGACGGTGCCGACCGAATGGCTGGTCGATGGTGGCTTCGCCGGGCACGATCAGATCGACGTGATGAGCATACCGGAGCGGAACTGCACGGTGTATGCCCCGGTGCCCAAGCCCAAGGACCCGAAGGGGGACCGCTACCAGCCGAAGCCCACCGACAGTGCGGCGGTGGCGGCGTGGCGTCAGCGGATGGCGACGGAACAGGCTAAGACGATCTACAAGGAGCGAGCGGCGACTGCGGAGTGCGTCAACGCGCTGGCCCGGGGCCGTGGCTTGGTACAACTGACGGTGCGCGGTCGGCTCAAGGCGCGTGCGGTGGCGTTGTGGTACGCGTTGGCGCACAATGTCCTGCGTGCGGCGACCCTGCGAGCGGGGGTCGCCCAGGCGGCCTGAGGGATCAGGCCGCCATGAGAGAGCGGGCCGGGGAGTCTGTGAGGCCGGCTGGTGCGGGGCGGGACAGCCCCTGTCGAGGGGCTGGATCCAGAGAGGAGTCCCCTTCCATTGCCGATGATGGCCGATCGTTCGGTCCAAACTTCCCTCCAACACCCTGAACGGCCAATTCATTCACAGGCTCTCAGGCTAACTATTTTCAGAAAGCTCAATGAGGGAGCGGACAAGTATTCACCGCCATTGAGCTTCACAAAGCGGGAGCCGGGATTTCCCGGATGGATGCCGCCTGGGTCGTCCCGGACACTCTCGGGGATTCAGGATGAGCCGAACGTGCGGGATTTGCAAGCAAATTCACCGGCCGTCCGAATCTAGTGGACCGCCACCGTTGAGTTGCAAAGTATAGCCGGATCGGTTCTCCTGGGG
>DASSML010000465.1:0-3148 GCA_035688895.1 Gemmatimonadales bacterium | reverse complement strand
TGGCCCCCGGCGTGACCCTGAGCGGCAAGGTTGCGCCCGACCTGATGACCCGCGACCCGGTCATGCAGCGCGAGCACCGCACCGACCCGCTCCGGCACAGCCGGATCAGCGCACCGCTCTACTTCGGCATGGTCGAGGGGGGCGCGCTCGTCGCCGCCCGCGCCGGGGCCGTTTGGCTTCCCACCCTGATGCTCCTGGGGGGCTCCGACTCCATGATCGACCCCGAGGCCACACGCCGGTTCTTCGAACGCCTCGCCGGCCCCGACAAGGCCCTGCGCCTCTACCCCGAGATGCGCCACGAGCCGCTCAACGAGCTCGGCCGCGAGCAGGTCTTCGCCGACATCGAGACGTGGCTTGGGTCCAGGCTCGGGGTTTATGGCTTGTCAGGAAAGTAATGTCAGTCGAAGCGGAAGTTCCGAAGCATGGACGAAGCTCTGCAACAACTCCTGATCGTCCCGGATCGCCGTCAACTCGGCGACGATGCGCTCATCGAGCTGGGCCGCATCGCGCGGGGCGAAGTTGTTCAATCGACTGTACTTCAGCCAGCTCCACACGAACTCGACCGGGTTCAGCTCCGGCGCGTAAGGCGGCAACCTCTCCAAGATCAAGCGGCCCGCCAAGGCCCCCTCCAACTCGCGGATCGGGTCCCCCTTGTGCATGCTGCCGCCGTCCCAGACGACGACCACCGGTCCGGTCAACTCCTTCAGCAGTGCTTCCAGGAACAAGGCCGAATACCAGTTGTCGAAGTAGCCGTTGACCAACGTCCGGGAGAACAGCCCCAGACGGTCCCGGCCCGGCGAGACCCACAGCGCCGCCGCGACCGAGACCTTCTCGCGGGTGCCGCTCTTCTGGCTCAGTTCCGGCGTCTGGCCCCGTGGGGCGATGGTGCGTCGGACCAGCGGGGCCATCAACAGGCCGCTCTCGTCGATCAGGGCGAGCGCGGCGTCGCGCCGTCGCGCCTTTGTTTGATGCGCGGCCAGTCGGTGGCGAGCCACGCCTCGATCGCCTTCGGGTCCCGCTCCCGGGGCACCCGCTGGGGTTTTTGGGGGGTGAACCCCCGGTCCCGGAGCCAAGCGTTGAGATACCTCGGGTTCAGCCGGATGCCGAACTCCTGCTCGATCAGCGTCGCCAGCCGAGGGGCCGTCCACAGCTCGGTGGCGAATCCATGCTCGGTGGGGTCGTCGCGCAGCCAGCGCAGGGCGATCTTCTCCTGCGTGGCGGTGAGCTTGTGGGGTCGGCCCGGCGCGGGGCGCGCCACCAGCCCCTCCGAGCCTTCCCCACGGTACAGAGCGAGCCACCGCCAAACCGTTCGGGGTGAGACGTCGAGGAACGCGGCGACTTCGTCCGCCGCGTACCCTTCGAGGACCCGTTGGACAGCGAGTCGGCGGCGGCGTTCGAGTTCGTCGGAGGAGCCGTGGGTTCTCATACAGCGGATTGTAGGGGAACCCCGTCTCGACTGACATTACTTTTCTGACCGTCAATAAGCCCAATACCGTTCAACGGCGCATAACCACTGCCTCTGGAAAGGTTTTCTTCAAGGGCGGAAGGTGTCGATGCTCAAGTCGTTTCTTCTTCCATTTCGACATCTTCCGCTTGATCACCCGGGGGTTGATCCGGTTGCGGCGCGGGTCGGTGCGCTCCGTCTGCATCTCCCAGAGCACGCCCCGGTACCACGACTCGAACGTCGCGGGCGTCTTGCCCTCGCACTCCGGCAGCCGGCACTTCAGGATCTGGAAGCAACCCGTGAACGACAGCGCATCCGGGTCGAGCCCCGACGTCGCGGCCGCCGCGCACATCAGCGACCGGATCACGAAGTGGCCCAGCGACAGCGCGTAGATCTCCTGGATCACACCGGCGGGCGTCTCGCTCCGCAGCTGCGCCGGCTTGGTCGCCCGCCGCGGGTCCTGGTGGGTCTTCTGCTCGTCGAAGGTCAGCTCCTCTTCCCAGCGCTCATGATAAAGAATGATCAACCCGGTCGCCGGGTGGGCCACCTCGTCGAGCAGGTTGGTGATCAGGACATGCTCCTCGCCGTGGCCGACCCGCTGCGGGTCGTCGAGCGTGTACCGGATCACCCGGACCGTGACCCCGTCGCGGTCCTTGCGGCGGTCGGAGTCGTTCTCGTAGACCTTGGCCAGGTACGAGCCGTCGGCCAGCACCCGGACCGGTCGCAGGATCAGCGACTTGACGACCCGCGCCAGCAGCTTCACCCCCCGCGCCTCCAGCTGCCGCCACCGCTGGTAGCTGTAGAACGCCCGGTCCAGCAGCAGGAGCATCCCCGGGGTGAGGTGTCGGAGCAGCCCGGCAACCATCGCCCGCTCGTCGCCGCGGCTGGGCCTGACGACGAAGGCGACCTCGGCGTGGGTCCCCAGCTCGACCAGGCTGAGCTTGCGGACCTGGGGGAAGGCGCCGTCGCCGCGCGGCCCCGCCGAGGGGCGGCCGAAGGCGGCCGCATTGACGGCCGAGTCGGGGACGTCGAGGACGACGCCGTCGATGCCCATCAGGCGCAGCCCGTGGTAGAACGCCCCCGGCGTCTCGGGCCGGGCCAGCGGGCGGACGACCCGGCCGAAGAGGTGCCGCACCGGCGCCACCCCCAGCCGTCGCCGGGCCATGCAGAGGTTCGAGCGGCCCGGCGACTCCTCGCCCGCGCGGAGCCGCCGGGCATGCTTGAAGACCTGCCGGATCGGCAGGTCGGTCAACAACCCCATCGCGAGCACCACCCAGAGGATGACCTCGTAGGTCAGTACGCAATCGCACGGGCTCACCCGCCCGGTCGTCGTCAGCGCTTGTCGGATGTCTTCGGGGCGGATAACCTGTTCGAGCCCCGCCAAGCGATCCAAGATCCGGCCCGCCTCATCGGCCGGGAGCGTGCATTGTCCTCGTGGCATGCGAGTCGTGGCCTCCTGGTTGCCTCGGTTCTGAGCAAACCCAAGGTAACAAGAGGCTGCGACTTGCGCCCGATTGAACGGTATTGGGCTTAGCCGATTCGCCCGAGGCGCCGAGAGAGGATGGCGATGTGATGACGGCGCTCACTCTCGCCCTGGTCTGTGCGGCGATCGTCGGCGTGAGCGTGTTGGGGGGCCTGTTGCCCCTGGCGACCGTCCTGACGCACACGCGGCTCCAGCTCTACCTGAGCGTCTCGGCCGGCGCG
>DASSML010000464.1:0-5555 GCA_035688895.1 Gemmatimonadales bacterium | reverse complement strand
GGTCTCCGCTCAACTACCTCGATCTCGCCCGGCTCTCCACCGGCGTGCCCGAGCTCGCCGCCATCGGCTTCGCCACCGGCCTGCTGGCCCTGCCCAACCAGGCCGTGCAGGTGGACATCAGGCGGGCGAGCGGGAATCTCTTCCCCATGCTCGGCGTCAGCGCGCTCCACGGCCGCCTGATCCTGCCGGAGGACGACGGAACCAGCCGGGAGCCGGTCGCGGTGCTGAGCGCGGAGTTCTGGCAGGAGCGGTTCGGCGGGGACCCGGCCATCGTAGGCCGAACGATCCGGCTCGACGGCGTCCCGACCACCGTGGTGGGCATCCTCCCCAGCCGTTTCGGTGTGCCCCACGGGTCCCAGGTGGCCCGGGCGCAGGTCTGGGTGCCGATGCGCTTCAGCGAGGAAGAGCTGGCGATGCGGAACAGCAACTTCCTCCTCGTGATGGGACGGCTCCGCGACGGCGTCGCTCCGGCCGCCGCGCAGGCGGAGCTGGCCCAGATCTTCGGCGGAATCGTCGCCGAGCACCCCGATCTCCGAGGCGAGGGGGTGCGAGTGCTGCCACTGCAGACCGAGGGCACCCGCGCGGTGCGGGCGCCGCTGCTCCTGATTTTCGCCGCGGCCACGATCGTGCTGCTGATCGCCGCGGTCAACGTCGCGAGCCTGCTCCTGGCCCGCGGGGTCCAGCGCGGCCGCGAGGTCGCCATCCGCACGGCGCTGGGCGGCACCCGGGTCCAGGTCATGCGGCCCGCGATGATGGAGACGGCCGTCCTCACCACCGTCGGCCTCGGCCTCGGCATCGTGCTCGCCTGGGCGGGGGTGCGCTCGATCGGCGACATGGCGGCGCAGCGGCTGCCCCAGCTCGCCGGGCTCGCGATCAATATCCGGATCATCTTCTTCGCGATGGGGCTGGCAGTGCTGGTCGCGCTGCTCGCGGGGCTGATGCCCGCCTGGCGCGGTGCCGCGGCCGACCCGCTCGACGCACTCCGCGGTGGCCGCGGAGGCGGGACCGGCGGCGCCCACCACCGCCTGCTCGGCGCGCTGGTCGTCGCGGAGGTGGCCCTCTCGCTGGTGCTGTTGATCGGCGCGGGGCTGGTGCTGCGCGGCTTCGCTTCGCTGCTGGAGCAGGCGCCGGGGTTCGATCCCAGGCGGATCCTCACCCTCCAGGCGACGGTCTCGCCCGACCGCTACCCCTCGGGCACCGCCGTGCGCCGGTATCTCGAGCCGGCGCTCGCGGCGGCGCGCCAGGTGCCCGGAGTCGAGGAGGCCGCGGCGATCTCGCTGCTTCCCTACGATCAATGGGGCTGGAACTTCAACATCCGGTACGAGGGCCGGTCGGAGGACCCCACCAGCCAGCCGCTGGTGGAGAACCGGATCGTGACCCCGGAGTTCTTCCGGGTTACGGGTCAGCGCCTGCTGGAAGGCCGGCTCCTCGAGGCGGGTGACGGCGAGCGCACCGGTGGCCCGTCGGTCGTGGTGGTTAACAAGACACTCGCGCTGCGTGACTTCCCCGGCGCGTCTCCGGTGGGCAAGCGCTACTATCTCGACGACACCACCTTCACCACAATTGTGGGGGTGGTGAGCGACATCCGGAACGCGGGCCCGTACGAGGCCCCTCGCGCCGAGGTCTACCACAGCTTCCGCCAGGACGGCGAGGGCTGGTGGTCGTTCTCGCTCATGGTGCGGACCCGCGACAAGGCCGGTAGCCCGATCGATCCGGCGGCGCTGGCCGGCACTGTCACCGCCGCGGTGCGAGGGGTGGATCCCGAAGGGGCGGTGACCGCCGTGCGCCCGATGACGGACGTGATATCCGAGAGCCTGGGGCGGCCCCGCTTCTATCTCACGCTGCTGGGCACCTTCGGCGCGGTCGCGCTGGCGCTCGCCGTCGCGGGGATCTACGGCGTCCTGAGTTATGCGGTGGCCCAGCGGACCCGCGAGTTCGGCATCCGCAGCGCGCTGGGCAGCACGGCGGCGGACATCCTGGGTCTGGTGACCCGGCAGGCGATGCGGCTGCTCGCGATGGGCATCATCATCGGCCTGGTGGGGAGTCTGGCGGCCACCAAGCTGCTGGTGAGCCTGCTCTACGGCGTGAGTCCGCTCGATATTGGAGCGTGGCTCGCCGCGACCGCGACGCTCGCGCTCGCCGGCTTCATGGCGGCGCTGCTGCCGGCCTGGCGCGCGACCCGGGCCGATCCGGTCGTGGCCCTGCGGGCGGAGTAGATGGCAGAGGACGAACCCGGACTGGCCGAGCGGCTGCAGGCGCAGCTGGGCCCGGAGTTCGTCATCGGGCGGGAGCTCGGCGGCGGGGGAATGTCGCGGGTCTTTCTCGCCCGGGACACCACGCTCGCGCGCGACGTGGTCGTGAAGGTCCTGTCGCCCGACCTGGCGGCGGCGGTGTCGGTCGAGCGGTTCCGCCGCGAGATCATGATGGTGGCGAGCCTCAACCATCCCAACATCGTCCCCGTGCTGCGCGCGGGCGAGGTGGGCGCCCTCCCCTACTTCCTCATGCCGTACATCCCGGGCGAGTCGCTGCGCGCCCGGCTGGCGCGGGGACCGCTCAGCGTCCGCCAGACCACCAGCATCATGAAGGACGTGGCCCGGGCCCTGGCCTATGCCCACGAGCGGGGCATCGTCCATCGCGACATCAAACCGGACAACATCCTGCTCTCGGGCGACGCCGCGACGGTCACCGATTTCGGCGTGGCCAAGGCGATCGTGGCATCGCGCAAGCCGGGCGCGGCCGAGCGCGCCCCCAGCATGACCGGCGAGGGCATCACCATCGGCACGCCGCTCTACATGGCGCCGGAGCAGGCGGTGGCGGACCCGACGGTGAACCACAGCGCGGACCTCTACGCGCTCGGGGCGGTGGCGTACGAGATGCTGGTCGGCACGCCGCCGTTCGGCGGCCGGTCCGCCGCGGCGGTGCTCGCCGCGCACGCCCGGGAGACGCCGACCCCGATCGAGCGGCGCCGCTACGACGTGCCCCGCGAGCTGGTGTCGCTGGTCATGCAGTGCCTGGAGAAGGAGCCGGAGCGCCGGCCGAAGAGCGGGAGCTACCTGGTACGGGCGCTGGACGACACCGCCATCTCCGGAGGCAGGCCGGCGGTCTCCGGACGCAGCCGGCGCCGTTCGATCCGTCGGTGGGGGCTGATGGCGGCGGTGGTGGCGCTCGTACTGCTGGCGGCGTGGTGGCGCACGAGCCATCGCGCCGGCCCGGCCGCCGCGCCTATGGCCGCTGCTCCCGCGGCCGCCCGGCCGGCCGGCGGCTCGGTGGCCGTGCAGATCCGGCCGACCTTGCCGGACGACGCACGCGAGGCGGCGGCGGCCCGCTCGCTCGCGTCCGAGCTCACCACGGCGCTGAGCGAGGTTCCCGGCTACCGGGTGGCCTCACCCCTGGCCGCCGGCGGCCCTCGGCCGCTCGACGTGGCCTACGTGCTGGACGGCACGGTCCAGCGTGAGCGCACCCGGATTCGGGTGAACCTGCGGTTCGTGGACGCAAAGCGCGACTCGACCATGTGGGCGATCGCGCGGGTGGGGTCGCTGGACAGCCTGTTCGCGCTGCAGGATACGCTGAGGGCGGCAGCGACGGCGGCGCTGAGGGGGACGATGAGGTAGGGCGCAGGGGCGCAGGACGAAGCGGTGTCATCCCGAGGAGAGCAAGCGACGAGGGATCTACTCTCTTGATGAGTAGATCCCTCGCTGCGCTCGGATGACAGCAGACGCGGCCGGCACTACCCTGCTGCGCCCCCGCGTCCCTGCGCCTCCGCGCCCACATAAATCTCCCCTCCGGCCTCCCGAAACTCCGCCGCCTTCCGCTCCATCGCCTCCGCGTACTCCCGCACGTCCTGGGTGATCTTCATGCTGCAGAACTTGGGGCCGCACATGGAGCAGAAGTGGGCCACCTTGGCGCCCGCGGCGGGCAGGGTCTCGTCGTGGAACGCCCGGGCGGTCACCGGATCGAGCGCCAGGTTGAACTGATCCTCCCAGCGGAAATCGAACCGCGCGCGGCTCAGCGCGTCGTCCCATTCTCGCGCGCGCGGGTGGCCCTTGGCCAAGTCGGCGGCGTGGGCCGCGATCTTGTAGGCGATCACGCCTGCCTTCACGTCGTCCCGGTCGGGAAGGCCGAGATGCTCCTTGGGAGTGACGTAGCAGAGCATCGCGGTGCCGAACCAGCCGATCATGGCGGCGCCGATGGCGCTGGTGATATGGTCGTACCCCGGCGCGATGACGGTGGTGAGCGGGCCGAGGGTGTAGAACGGTGCCTCCTCGCACCACTCGAGCTGCTTGTCCATGTTCTCCTTGATGAGGTGCATCGGGATGTGCCCCGGCCCCTCGTTCATCACCTGCACCTCGTGCTCCCAGGCGACCCGGTTGAGCTCCCCCTGAGTCCGAAGCTCGGCGAACTGGGCCTCGTCGTTGGCGTCGGCGATGCTGCCGGGGCGGAGCCCGTCGCCCAGGGAGAACGACACATCGTACGCGGCCATGATCTCGCAGATCTCGCGGAAGCGGGTGTAGAGGAAGCTTTCCTGGTGGTGGGCGAGGCACCACTTGGCCATGATGCTGCCGCCCCGGGACACGATCCCGGTCACCCGGCGCGCCGTGAGCGGGATGTAGCGGAGCAGCACGCCGGCGTGGACCGTGAAGTAGTCCACTCCCTGCTCGGCCTGCTCGATCAGGGTGTCGCGATAGACCTCCCAGGTGAGGTCCTCGGCCACGCCGCCCACCTTCTCCAGCGCCTGGTAGATCGGCACCGTGCCGATCGGCACCGCGCTGTTCCGCAGGATCCACTCCCGGGTCTCGTGGATCTGTTTCCCAGTCGAGAGGTCCATCACCGTGTCCGCGCCCCAGAGCGTGGCCCAGCGGAGCTTGTCCACCTCCTCCTCGATCGACGACGCCACGGCGGAGTTGCCGATGTTGGCGTTGATCTTCACCAGGAAGCGGCGGCCGATGATCATCGGCTCCAGCTCGGGATGGTTGATGTTGGCGGGAATGATCGCCCGGCCGCGGGCCACCTCGCTTCGGACCAGCTCGGCGGGCACCCCCTCGCGCAGGGCGACGAACTCCATCTCCTCGGTGACCTCGCCGCGGCGGGCGTAGTGGAGTTGGGTGATCGGACGGGCGGACAGATCCGGAAGGCCCCCGCTGCTCATGCGGGCGGAGGGCGACCCGGTGTCACCGTCCGGCCGTCCGACCGTCCGACTGTCCGCCCTCTCCAGCCGCTCCCGAATCCACTCCGCCCGCAGCTTCGGTAACCCCTCGCGCGGCTCGACCCCCTGCGGCCCGCTGCTGTCGTAGACCCGGAGCGGCGGCTCACCGCCGGAGAGCGCGATCTCGCGCATGGGCACGCGGATTCCGCGCGGCCCGGGCAGATAGACCTTGGTCGAATTGGGAAAGGCCGACCCGTAGGACGGCTCGGCGGGGGGCGGCGCGGCGGGACGGCGGGACACAGTGGCGGTCATGAAGGCTCCCGAAAGGCGACGGGAGCGACCCGGACGCTTGCTCCGCGTCCGCGCCGCGCTCCCTTCGCCGGTATCAGCCGGATCAGGTTCCAAGGGTACG
>DASSML010000463.1:0-7586 GCA_035688895.1 Gemmatimonadales bacterium | reverse complement strand
GTCCAGAGCAGGGCGGCCCCGACCGCGGGCTCCCGGGCATGGTCCGACCACCGCTCCCGAAGCGCCGGGAACTCGATTCCCACCTGTGCCAGGCTGTCGAGTACCGAAGGGACCCCCGGGTCCCACTGCAGCCGCTTGTAGCTCGCGGCGACCGCCGCGGCTGGGCGCACCGTCACAACGACGGGGATGTGGTGGCGATCGACGACGGCGGCCGTGCTCAGGCAGGCGATCGGATCCTTCCAGACGATGGTGTCGAGGCTCCAGTCGAGCCGGCAGAGCCAGTAACTCAGATGCGACCGTCCCCCGACCGCCCGCTTGACCAGTCGCCGCCAGCCGGTGTCGTGCGGCCCGGCGTAGCCCCGGAGATTCATCCGCAGGGTTCGGATCGCCTCGACGCACGCATCCAGGTCGCCTGGTGAAAAGCCGTCCGCGCCCGGCACCTGGTAGTACCGGGTGATCGCCCGCAAGCCGTAGCTCGGATTGAAGGGCTCATAGAGGTATCGCGCGCCGGCGGCGAGCGCGAGGTTGGCGCCGACGGGCGTGGTGCCGGAGCGCGGACAGCCGGTCACCAGAATTGTTCGGTAGTGGCGCATGGGGATCGGGGAATCCGGCGGGAAGTTCGCTCCAAATCTGGAGCCCCGGCGCCAGAACGCAAGCGAAGGCCCCGGAGTGCGTTGGGCACCCCGGGGCCATCACTCGGCGGGATCGTCAGGGAACGATCTCGACCAGCAGCACCTCGTCGGGCACCCGCAGGGAAATCGACGCGCCCGCCTGGCTGGCCACCTTGCCGACGCCACTTACCGGACGGTACACGTTGATGGCGCTGGCCGGCCGACCCAGCGTCAGCGTGATCGCGCGGTCGGCGTTGCTGACATCGCTCTTGCTGCTCGTGTTCCAGACGCTGACTTCCTGCCACAGCGCCAGGTAGAATCGCCCGTCGCACTTCTGCAGCAGGGTGTGATGCACCTGGCTGCTGAGATCGCCCGACAACGTGTACTCCAGGCTGCCCGCCGAGCAGGAGGCTCCCTGGTCGCTCAGCAGGGTGATCAGGTTCTTCGTCGCCGTGAATTGTGGCTTGGGGGAGCCGTCGTTGCGCAGCAGGCCCCAATTCTTTTCCCGATCGGTGGTCGAGATGCCCTGGTCGATGAGCTCGTAGGCGTTGGTGCGGACGATGCCGCGATTGAAGTACTCGAACCAGAGCCGGGAATAGTACTTCCCGCTGGCCCGCTCGGAGACCCCGTTGCCGAAGCAGGTCGGGCAGTTGTGATAGCCGGTCTCGGTCACCGCGAGCGGCTTGGTGCCGGCGATCTTCCGCCACTGGGGAATCCAGCTGTTCGAGACGCTGCTGGGCAGGCCGCCCGCGGGATAGCTGTGCATGTTGCCCCACTGCAGCATGCCGGCCTGGTACCCGACGGCATCCGCGCTGGAGGCCGCCGCGAGGGAATTGGCCAGTACCGGACGATTGCGCCAGGTCGGATCGGCCTTGTAGGTGTCGTACATCGTCGCCTGCCACTTCTCCCAGTTCGTGGCCCAGCCGGTGCCGGTGTTGTCCACCTCGTTCCAGCCGTCGAAGGCGTCGATCGTCTGGGTGCCGTAGGTATTCGCCATCGCGATGCAGTGCGACGCGTCGGTCATCACCCCGTTCTTGGGCCAACATCCGGCAGTGAGAGCGATGCCGTTGGCCGCCAAGTCCCGCGTCCGCTGGACCACCACGGAGCTGGTGACCATACGCTCTCGGATGTGGCGAACACCGAGCTCGAGCAGACGGGGGCGGATGATGGTCGACCACTTGGTGTCGTAGACCCCGCCGGTGTAGCCCAAGTGCGTCTGCACCGACATGGTGTTGACGAAATCGTCGGCCAGGGCCGCGGGCTCCCCGTTACCGCTCGGCACGCTGATCGTGACCGTGGCGGTATCGGCGAGGCCGCCGGCCGTCGCGATGACCCGATAGTTCCCCGCCGTCCCGCCTGCGGTATACAACCCGGAGCCGTCGATGGTGCCGCCCTGGGCGGCATAAGCGGCCGAGACCGGCGCCGACGTGCCATCGCTCAACAGACCGGCGACCGCGAACTGCTGCTTGCCGCCCGCCAATAACGACGCGCTGGCCGGGGTCAGGGTCAGCCGGCTCAGGGTGGGGGCCGCGATGACCACGACCGCGGTGTCGGCGAGGCCCAAGGCGTCGGCGGTGGCGACGACCCGGTAGCGCCCGGCCTGGCTCCCCGCCTTATAGACCCCGGCCGCGGAGATGGTCCCTCCTGACGCCGAATAGGTCACGTCGACTGGAGCACTGCTGCCGTCCGAGAGCTTGCCGATCGCCGCGAAGGTGACCGTTGCTTGCGGGGCCAGTGTGTCCAAGGCGGGAGTGAGGACTACGGCCGTGGTCTCTACCGTATCCACGACGGGGGCCACGATGACCACGACGGCGGTATCGGCGAGGCCGAGCGCCGGGTCGGTGGCAATGACCCGGTAGCGGCCGGTCTGGCTCCCGGCCTGATAGAGACCCGCGGCCGAGATGGTCCCGCCCGCCGCCGAGTAGGTCACGTCGACCGGAGCACTGCTGCCATCCGTGAGCCTGCCGGTCGCGGCGAAGGTCACGGTCCCTTGCGTCGCCACCGTGTCCAGAGCGGGGGTGAGGACCACGGTCCGGATCGCGGCAGTATCCACCGCGGGGGCAATGTCCACGACCGCGCTGTCGGCCAACCCATCCGACGTCCGCCCTTTGACGTAGAACCGACCGGACCTGGTGCCAGCCTTAAAGGTGCCCGTGGAGTCGATCGAACCGCCCGTGGCGGACCAGTCGACTTCCAGGCTCACGAGGTTGCCCTTAATCGTCCTGCCCTGGGCCTTGAATGCCTGCTGCCGAGACGGGGAGATCAGGGTGGTGTCTGGTGACACCGAGATCGAGGTGATGGTCTTGGGCCAACGGCCGCCGCCGCCACCCCGGACCCCGCCGCGGGCGAAGCTCAGCGCATCTTCGGCCAACGAGGTCGGCTCGTCGGCCGGTCCCAGTGGCGGCGTAGAGCTCCCCGGATCGCATCCGATGAGCATCAGTGCAGTGCTGAGCACCCAGCATCCCATATAGACCGAGGTCCAGCGAGGGCGGATCGCCATGTGTACAGCCTCCAGCGTTGGTCTTCGGCGGCTCGACTGGCGTGGCTGGCGAAGGAACTGTCAGCGGTAGCCTCGGGGCTTTGCGTCCCCGCCTTTCGACGGGTTTGCCTTTGTCGCGACCTCGCGTGGAGGTGCGATCCCTGCCGATGTGGTCCCAGTGGTGGCCGCGACGGTACGCGACCGTGTCACCAGGAAAGTGTGGAAGTTCCTCCGTAGGAACGGAGCGAAGAGAGGATGCCTGCTAGCGACGCTGCAACCGCGAAAACCCTTACGTCAAGCGAGGAATTGGGCAGTCTGCGAATGCAACAACTTGCAGCGGAGCTACGCTGGCTTCTGCAAACCCACGTGAGAGCGAGGTTTGGCAAGATGGTCCGCCAGTCCCACGCAGTCACGCTGCTCTACCGGCAAGTTTTCTGCCATCCGCTCTGCAAGCTGCTGCACCACATCACGATACGAACGCGTAGCGTTTATGCCTCGCTCCGACGGCGGCGGAGCAGCTTGTAGTTGAGCTCCCCTTCCACCAGGGACTGCATGGCCTTGGTGGTGAGCTTCTCCCCCTGGGCGTTGAGCTGGTCCTTGGGGAACTCGTTCAGGTAGCGGGCGAACTTCGCCGCCACCAGCACGCCCAGATACTTGTTTCCCGCCTGGCGGGCGACCTCGGACGGCGTGGTGATGCGCATACGCTCTCCTTGAGTGCGTTTCAGATCTTCGTGACGGCGGTGGTTACATCCCGCCGCAGCCGCTCGATGAAGGTCGGCAGGGTATCCTGACGGGACACCCGTCGAGCCTCGGCATCCAGGATCGCCGCCACCTGCGCGACGGCGACGACCAGCTCCTCGTTCACCAGCGCGTAGTCGTACTCCGACACGGCCGTCAGCTCGTCGGCGGCGCGGGAGACGCGCTCTCGGATCACCTCGACCGGCTCGGTCTTCCGCCCGGTCAGTCGCCCCACCAGCACCTCGGCCGACGGCGGCAGCACGAAGACGTGGAGCGAGTTCGGGAAGTTGGCCCTGATCTGCCGGGCGCCCTCGATCTCGATGTCCAGTACCGCGTGCCGGCCGCGGGCGAAGATCCGCTCAATCTCGCTCCGCAGGGTGCCGTAGAGATGGCCCCCGTAGGTGGCCCACTCCAGGAACTCCCCGGCATCCCGGCGGCGGACGAACTCCTCCCGGGTGAGGAAGTAGTAGTCCGCCCCTTCCCGCTCGCCGTCGCGCATCGGCCGGGTAGTGGCCGACACGGAGTAGCCCAGATCGTCCCGCCCCTGGAGCAGGTTCCGCGCGATGCTGCTTTTTCCCCCTCCCGAAGGCGCCGAGAGGACCAGCAGAAAGGGCTTCACTCCAGGTTCTCGAGCTGTTCCCGGAATTTCTCCAGCTCGCCCTTCATGGCGACGACCTCGTGGGTAATCTCCGCGTCGTTCGCCTTCGAGCCCATCGTGTTCACCTCGCGTCCCAGTTCCTGGGCGAGGAAGCCGAGCTGCTTGCCGGCCGGCTTGTCGCCGGCGAGCGCCGCTCGCACCGCTCCCACATGAGCCCGAAAGCGCACCAGCTCCTCGGTGATATCGAGCCGGTCGGCCTGGAAGGCGATCTCCTGGGCCAGCCGGCCATCGTCCACCGGGCGTCCGTCGAGCAGCTCGGCGACCGCAACGCGAAGGCGGTCGCGCTCCCGCACCAGTCGCTCCGGCCCTCGTGCCCCGATCCGCTCCGCGCCCTGCTCCAGCAAGTCCACCCGGTGCCCCAGCTCCGCGGCGAGGGCGGCGCCTTCGCGCGCCCGCATGGCGCGACACTCGGCGATCGCCCGGGCCACCACCGGCTCCACCTCGGACCAAGGGATGTCGGCGGTGCCGTCGGCCCCGGTGGCGATCACATCCGGCTGCCGCGCCACCAGCTCCACCGTCACCTCACCGCCCAGCCCGAGCGACCGCTGCATCTCCCGCAGGCGATCCGCCACCAGACGGGCGCGCTCGAGATCCACGCTCCAGCCACCCGTGTGCGCCGGCGCCTCGGTCCACCTGGCCTGCACCGCGACGTGCCCGCGATCGATGTCGCGCCGGAGCCGCTCGCGCATCTCGCCCTCGAGACCGGCCAGGTCGGCCGGAAGCTTGGGGGCAAGATTGAAGTAGCGGTGGTTGACAGTGCGGATCTCCACCCGGAGCCGCCCACCGGCCACCGGGCCGTCGGCCGCGCCGAAGCCGGTCATGCTATACGGCACACCACCTCCGCGACTCCGAAGTAGCCGTGAAAGTTAGCGTTGAAACCGGTGGGATGGTAGCGCCGACGAAAGTCATCCCGAACGCAGCGAGGGATGCTTGGCCGGCATCGAGTAGCCGGTAAGGCGGTCCCTCGCTGCCCTCAGGGTGACAGGCGGGATGTGCGACGCATATAACTTGTTGTCAATATCTTACGACATCAACCTCACCTAGTTTAGGAACTCCCACCGCACCCCGAAGCTGGACCCGTATGCCGGAATCCGGAATCCGGGCACGTAGGTCAGCTTGGTCGCGCTCAGGTTCCAACGATCCCAGTAGAGGGAAAAGCTCTGCAGCTGAACCTGCACCAGGCTGCGGAAGAAGGTCGCGCCGTTGAGCCGTACCGGCTGGCCGTCGGTGTCCCGGCCGATCACCCCGTCGCCCCATGCCTCCATACTCAGACGGAGCTTGAGGTCGAAGATCCCGCTGGGAAATTGCCGCAGGAACTTGGAGCGGAGCGTGACGGCGGTCTGGGAGTGCGTCGGCGGAAGTCCCTCGGGCACGCCGTTGCGCGGGTCGCTATACCAGCCCTCGAGGGTGATCCACCGAACCGGAGCGATTCGCGCACCCACGGTCCACCATTCGGTCTCGGGCACGGGACCGATCGAGGGAATACGAAGGAACTCGGCATAGCCGAAGGGACTGAACGCCGAGGTCCGACTCCATCCTCCCTGGAGCCCGACCCGGCTTCGATTGAACGCCAGGACCGCCTGGTAGTCGCGAAGGTCCTGCGCCGTATCGGTGAGCACGGCCGGAGCGGCCACCAGCGAGCCGAGGCGGGCCGAGCCGGTGAGCGCGAGGCCGTGCACCGGCTCGACGCCGGCGGCCAGGGTCACGTAGTTGCTGTTGCGCCCACCGTCGTGGTGCTGGTGCACCGCTTCGCCCCAGGCGGTGAGGCCCGCGATCGGAGTCACTCCCGCGGTGGCGCGGGCGTCGAGCCCGGTCCAGCGGGAGCGGTAGAACGCCGAGGCGCCGACGTGCGCCGTCGGCCCCCGGACGCCGATGTAGCCGCCGGCCTGATTGACCTGCTGATCCAGTCCCGACCCCTTCCAGTCGGTGCGGCCGGCCATCAGGTCGAGATAGGAGCCGACACCGGTCTCGCGCTTCCGCATGGCCATGCGAACCTGCATGTCGGTCCGCGTGGCATCGAACCCCGCGCCGATGGTGT
Organism: Gemmatimonadales bacterium; assembly: GCA_035688895.1. Lineage (GTDB taxonomy): Bacteria > Gemmatimonadota > Gemmatimonadetes > Gemmatimonadales > GWC2-71-9 > CAVVWJ01. Next base: position 1,062 of record DASSML010000463.1, on the reverse strand, counting down.
CGTCGGCAATCGGGTCGGACGAGACGTATGGGCGCCGGTTCGGACCTGAGCGGACCAGCTGATACTGCAGGCCGAACGTCGGTTTGGGGACGTAGCTTCCCTGCAGCCACACCTGGGTATTGGAGTACGAGCTCGAGCTGCCGCTCGCCGTGGGTGAGCTCAGATAATCCGCCGCGAGCACGAAGCCGACCCCGGAATCGAACCGCCGCTCCAGCGACCCTTCGTACCGGGCATAGTCGTGGTCGCCCCGCGCGATCGCGAGGCGGGAGCGGGGCGCGCGGCGGTCGTGTCGGCGGGTAAAGAGGTATACCCGCAGCCCATCGGGCAGCGGCTCCACCTCGATCCGATCCAGGAAGCTGATGGAAAAGAGCGCGGGATCCACCGCCACGCTGTCTACACCCGCGGGGACGTAGGGAAGCCCATCGAGGTAGTACTCGGCGGAGGACGCCCCCCGTCCGCGGAAGTTCACCGGCTCCGGCCGGCCGGTGAACCCGCCTCGCCAGAGGTAGACGCCGGGGATTTGCGCGAGGAGGTCGCTTACCGTCACGGCATGACCCCACTCGATCGAATCGCGAGTGAAGACGATACGGGTGAGCGCCGGGCGGGGGCCTTCCGGAGTGAGCGCCGGCATGACCGGCACTCGCTCCATCACCTGCTGCTGGGCCTCGAGAAAGCGGGCGGTCTGATTGACGGTGTCCCCGGCCACGGAATCGGCGTAGATCGAATCCTGTTCCTCGGGGGTCTGGGCTCGGGCGAGCGACGGAAGCAGCGAGAGAGACAGGACCACGAAGACGCGCAGGGCGCGTCGTCCGCCTGTCACGCGGCTCCGCCCGCCGATCGGCCCAGGAGGAACTCGGAGAACAGCCGGACGCCGATGCCGGTGGGGCCTTTGACCCGCGCCGGATCGTCCCGGTCGGTGTAGGCGGTGCCGGCGATGTCGAGGTGGGCCCAGGGGAAGCCGTCCACGAACTCGCGCAGGAACCACCCCGCCGAGATGCTGCCGGCGGGCCGACCGCCGGCGTTCTTGACGTCGGCGATGTCCGACTTCATGAGGTCGCGGTA
>DASSML010000462.1:0-2702 GCA_035688895.1 Gemmatimonadales bacterium | reverse complement strand
GGGGAAGGGTGGCTTCGGCCTTTGCCTTGCCCTTCCGAACGACGAGCTTGAAATCCGCTCCATCTTTCGTCGGCTCAAGCTTGGCTGTCGTGATTTTGCCGGTTGTGAGGGGTTTGCCACGGAGTTCCGTCAACGCTAGCTCTAGCTTCTGCTTTCTGTTCGAGAGATTCTGAGACTTCTCGCTGATCTCCACCAGTTTTTTACGCCACTCGACCCAATCTTGACACCGGTGGCGAATTCTATCCCCTACTCACGCGGCCGGTTGCAGCGCCGCGAATCGCGAGCAGCGGGTCCGCGCCAACGGCGTCCCCGCCCACCAATCACTCAGCCGCACCAGGTTGATCGCCGCCGCCGTCAGGAGGTGCTGGAGATGTGCCTTCGCCTCCCCGATATAGCGGCACCGCCGTAAGCCGCACCGGCGGATCGCTTGTTCATGCGTCCCCTCGATGCCCGCACGCGCCGCGTACCGCGACCGGAACTCCTCCGTCCCCTGCTCGCGGCGGGTCGCCTGCAGCGCCTCGTGCTGCTCACGGGGCAGCAACCCGATGATCCGCGGCTCCTTCTCCGACTTCGTGCACCGCGACCGCGACGGACACGGCGTGCAGTCCTTCCGCGCGAACCGCGCCTCGATGACCATGCCGTTCTTCGGGTAGGTGTTCGGCAGCCAGGAGATGCTCTCCTTGCCCGCCGGGCAAGTCACCACCTGACGGTCCCAGTCCACCGCGAAGCTCCCCTTGTCGAAGCCCGCGCCGGCTCGCGCCTGCCAGCCGGGGTCCTCGGCCACCGGGCCGACGATCGTCACGCCGTAATCGCGCTCGCTGGCGACGAGGACCTCGGAATCGGTATAGCCCTTGTCGACCAGGTGCTCTCCCGGCAGCAGGTCGCGCCCCTTTTCCGACTCATGGACCTCCTTGATCATATTATCGTCCGGTGTCGTCGCGGGCGTCGTCTCGACGTTGACGATCAGGTGTGGCCGATCCTCGTCGCACGTCTCGGTCAGGTGCGCCTTGTACCCCACCCACTGCATCTCTCGCTTGGTGCTATAGCGGGCTTCCGTGTCGTACGGTGAGCTGATCAATCCGGCCGGCGAGGGCATGTCCTTGACCTCGCGCCAGCGCAACTGGCCCGGCGCCCCGGTGTACTGCTCGGCCCAGAGTCGGCGCAAGGTCACCACCGCCGGGAGCTGCGCCAGCACGGGCGGATCGCTCGCCACATCGACGGCGGCCAGGAGTCTCTCGCCATCAGCGGCGACGATCCGGGCCAGCTCCTCGCGGGCCGCATCGGTCTTGGGCAGGTGGTAGTTCTCGACGCGCCTACCATAACGGCGGTACCACTCCGCGGGGACCAGCGCCTGCAGCCAGTCGGGGGCCATCACGGCCAATTCGTTCAAGGCGGCCCGCATCGTCTCGCCGACCCGCTCCAGCCGATTGAGCACGCGTACCGCGGCCAGGACATGGGTCGAGTCGGTGCGCTGCCGGCCCCGCTCTCGGATCAGGCCGAGTTCGCGGCATCGTTCCAGGAGGGTGTCGAGGAGCTGCAGTTCGGCCTGGCCGTGGACCAGTCGGGAGCGGAACTCGCTGAGGACGGTGTGGTCGAAGCCGGGATCGGTCAGTTCCAGGGCGAGGGCGTACTTCCAGTCGATGCGGCCGCGGACGGCGTCGGCGGCTTGGCGATCGGAGAGCCCCTCGACGTACTGGAGGACGGAGGCCAGAGCCAGCCGTGCCGGCGAAGCGGCCGGCTGTCCGCGGGTGGGGAAGAGCTCGGCGAACTGGTCGTCGCGGTAGAGGCCACCGAGCTCGTCGGCGATGCGAAGGCAAAGGGTGCCTTTGGGGAAGGCGGCATGTGCGACGCGTTGGGTCTCTTCGGGGATCGAGACAGTCGGCTGTGGGCGGAGTGACATGGGGCTGTGGTGTCCGAGGGCAGTCCGGTGCGGTGGTCGGGTACTTCTCCGTCGGCCCTGATCTTCTCATAACTCAATGGGAGGCGGGAAGATAGAATTCGCCACCAGTGTCAATCTTTGTCCGACTTGAGGTTGTGTCTCGCGACGGGTGACCGATTTCGGGGAGTCGCTCTTCTTGGGTCTGGGTGGCGTCCAATCGCTCCAGATCACGTCGAGTTTCAAGATCATGAACCGCACCAGCGTCTGTCGTCGTCGCCACTTGTAACGCACCTTTTCCAGGAACCGGAACATCCGGTTGGTCCGCTCCACGTGGTTGTTGGTCCGCACCCGTCGGCTCACCGGGTTGCTCAGGTAGGCCATCAGCTTGGCGAACTTCTCCTCGTCGAGTTGCTCCAACGCCTGGATCAACTCCGGCACCGCCCGGAATGACGGGTCACGCACGATCGTCGACCGGCGGCAACCCGCCTGGTGGAGATCCTTGGGCGTGTCGAACAGCCAGTAAATCCGGTCGGCGAACCGCCGCAAGGTCGCCAACTCGGGCAGGTACTCCAGCATCCGGGTCAGGTCGTCGCGCTCCGAGTCGGTGAGGTTCTCCCGCCGCTTCACGATCAGGTGACGGCGTTTGAACACGAAGTGCGCCTTCTCCTTGACCGTCATGCCCCGGCGGGCGGCGGCGGCCTTCGACTTGGCCCCCTTGCGGCCCCGCTTCTTCTTCCGCCCGGCTTTGCCTCGCCGGCTCATCGCATTCCGCATCCGCCGTACGGCGTCGAGGATCAGTTTGTTGAGATCCTTGATCACGTGG
>DASSML010000461.1:0-6121 GCA_035688895.1 Gemmatimonadales bacterium | reverse complement strand
TGAAGAACCCGAGCCCGTCGGTGCACCCCACGGCCGGATCGGCCGCGCGCTCGGGGTGGGGCATGATCCCCACCACCGTGCCGGCCGCGTTGCAGATCCCGGCGATGTGATTGGCCGACCCATTGGGATTGGGCTGGAGCGGCGAGTCCTCCGTGGCCGAGACGTAGCGCAGGACGACCCGGCCCTCCGCCTCCAGCAGGCGCAGGGTATCGTCGGTGGCGACGTAACGACCCTCGCCGTGGGCGACGGGAATGCGGAGCCGGTCGCCGATGCCGTAGGCCGAGGTGAACGCGGTTTCGGTGCGCTCGACCACGACATCGACCGGCTTGGCGACGAAGGTGAGGCCGGCGTTCCTGAGCAGAGCGCCGGGGAGCAGGTGCGATTCGCACAGGATCTGGAACCCGTTGCAGATCCCCAGCACAGCGCCGCCCTCGGCAGCGTGCTGCTGGACCGCCTGCATGATCGGGCTGAACCGGGCGATGGCGCCGGCCCGGAGGTAGTCGCCGTAGCTGAATCCGCCGGGCAGGATCACCACATCGGCACCGCCAAGATCGGTGTCGCGATGCCAGACCAGATAGGCGTGGGCGCCGACCGCTTCGGCCGCGCGGACCGCGTCGAGATCGCAGTTGCTGCCCGGGAATCGGACCACGGCTACCTCGAGCATCAGCGCTCCTCCACGTCCAGCAGGTAGTCCTCGGTGACCGGATTGGCCAGCAGCTTGTCGCACATCTGTCGAGCGCGGGTCTCCGCCTCGTGGCGCGAGGGCGCGGCGACGTCGAGCTCGATCGCCCGGCCGACCCGGACCGCGGCGGCGTCGGCGAACCCCAGCGCGCCGAGGGCGTGCTCCACCGCCTGGCCCTGGGGATCCAGCAGGCCGGCCCGCGGCATGACTCGAACGTGTACCCGGTAGCTCATCGGTCGTCTGGCTCCTGCCGGCGGTCGGGCCAGGCGCTCCGCCGCTCGTGGGTGAGAGAAGGCAGCTCGGCGGCGTTCTCGTCCGCCAGGTGCTCCGCAATCGGCACCGCGGGCTCGGGCCGCTCCATCAGCCCCAGCACGGTGGCCCGCGCGATCCCAAAGGCCATGTAGAAGAGACCGAGCGGAAACAGAAAATACTCTGGGGCGAGGATTCCGCCGAGCAGAATGCCGAGATAGACGGCGGCCCCGAACAGCCCCCGCGCGCTGCGCAGCCCGACCGGCGGAAACTTGGGATACTTGACGTTGCTCACCATGAGCACGGCGAGCAGCAGCATCAGCACCACCAGACCCTGGTGCTGCAGGTCGAGGTAGGCGAGCGACGCCCGGTACCATTCGGTCTGACTGAAGGGGTAGTACACGGCCAGTGTCATCCCGGCCGATGGCGAGGGCATACCGGTAAACCAGCCGGTGGACGGCTTGCCGGCCGAGAGCACGTTGAACCGGGCCAGGCGTAGGGCGACCGCGGTGACGTAGATGTAACACAGGATCCAGCTGAACCGTCCGGCGCTCGCGAAGTCGAGGAAGTAGATGAGGAGCGCGGGCGCGACGCCGAAGGAGATCACGTCGACCAGCGAATCGAGCTCCGCGCCGAAACGGGTGCCGGTGTTGGAGAGCCTGGCTACCCGGCCGTCCAGCATGTCGAGAATACCGGCGAATACGATGAACCACCCGGCCCACCGGAAGTTGCCGTTGAAGGCCGAGACCACCGCCCAGAAGCCGAAGAACAGGTTGCCGAGGGTGAACGCGCTCGGCATGACGACCACCACCTGCCGCATCGACGGGCGCCGCAGGCCCTCGCGCCGCGGAATCAGCTCCATTCGGCCACCACCGTCACGCCCGCCCGGGTCTTGCCCCCGACCTGCACCAGCGTCCGGGTCCCCGGGGGCAGAAAGAGGTCCACCCGCGAGCCGAAGCGGATCATGCCCATCCGCTCGCCCTGCTGCACGTCCGTCCCCACCTCGTGGTCGGTCACGATCCGGCGCGCGACCAGCCCTGCGATCTGCCGCACCAGCACCTTGCCGCGCGGCGTCTCCAGGCCGACCGAGGCCTGCTCGTTGCTGAGGCTGGCCTTCTCCGCGCCCGCATGGCCGAATTGGCCGGGGTTGTAGTGCCGGTAGGCGACCCGACCGTCGAGCGGGTATCGATTCACATGGCAGTCGAAGACGTTCATGAAGATCGAGATTCGGAGCGCGCGGCCGTGCAGGAACGCGGGCTCGTCCACCTCGAGCAGGCTCACCACCTCGCCGTCGGCCGGCGACACGACCAGTCGGTCGCCCCGGGCCCAGGGCCGCTCGGGATCGCGGAAGAAGGCAACCACCCAGATCGCGAGCACGGTCCAGACGACCGCGCCGATCCACCACCCGAGGGCGCCACTCCGAGCCGCGGCCACGATGAGCACCAGCGCGATCGCCCAGGCGCCGAGAATGAACCAGCGGCCCTCCGGCGCGGTCCGGATCATGCCGAGTCCGCCAGCGGCCGCCCGGTGAGCAGGCGGTACGCCTCGAGATAGCGCGTGCTCGTCGCCGTGACGACCTCGTCGGGCAGCGGGGGCGGGGGTGCCTCGCCGTTCCACTCACCCGCGCGCTTGATCTCCGCCAGGTAGTCCCGCAGCGGCTGCTTGTCGAAGCTGGGCTGCGCCCGTCCCGGCTGATAACGCGCCGCCGGCCAGAAGCGGGACGAGTCGGGGGTCATGACCTCGTCGATGAGCCGCAGAGTGCCGCCCCCATCGCTGCCGAACTCGAATTTGGTGTCCGCGATGATGATGCCCCGGGCCGCCGCGTGGTCTCGTCCGGCGCGATAGACGGCGAAGCTCGCGTCGCGGAGCCGCGTGGCGAGCTCGCCGCCAAGCGCCGCGGCCATCGTGCCGAAGGTCACGTTGAGGTCGTGACCCGATTCCGCCTTGGTAGCCGGCGAGAAGATCGGCGGTTCCAGCCGCCCGCTCTCGAGCAGGCCTGCCGGGAGCGGCTCCCCCGCCAGCGTGCCCCGCTCCCGGTACTCCGCCCAGGCCGAACCCGACAGGTAGCCGCGAACCACGCACTCGAACGCCACCGGCGTGGTCCGCCGGACCAGCATGGACCGCCCCGCCATCTCGTCGGCGTGCGGCCGGAGCGCGGGGAGGCGCGTCAGGATCTCCTCCGTGCGCGCGGTGATGAAGTGAGACGGGAACACCTCGGCCAGGCGCTCGAACCAGAAGGCGCTCACCTGGGTGAGTACCGCGCCCTTCCGGGGAATCGGCTCGCGCATGACCACGTCGAAAGCGCTGACCCGGTCGCTGGCGACCAGCAGCAGCTGGTCGGCGTCCACCTCGTAGACCTCGCGCACCTTGCCGCGGCGAAGGAGCGGCAGCGGCAGCCTGCTTTCGGCGAGCGCCGTCATACCCGGATCTCCGCCGCCTCGGCTTCGGCGGCGAGCGGGCGCGCCCGCGCGAGCAGGGGGTGCAGGTACTCGGCCAGGAACTCGCCGACCTGACGCTCGGCGCGTCCGGTGTACGTCGCCGGCTGGAGCTCGGCCCGCAGCGCGGCGGCCGGCACCCGGGCGAACGCGGGATCGCCGGCCAGGCGGTCGAGCAGGTCGTTCGGCTCTCCCCGGCTCACCGCGTCGGCCACGGCCAGACTGTGCCGGCGGATCACCTCGTGCAGCTCCTGCCGATCGCCGCCGGCAGCGACGCCCAGCATGAGCCAGCGCTCGGTGGCCATGAACGGCATCTGCGCCGCCACGTGGCGGCGGACGACATCCTCCCGCACCTCCAGCCCGGCCGCGATGTTGGTGGCCAGGATGAGGATTGCGTCGGTGGCGAGGAACGCCTCGGGCAGAGTGAGCCGGCGGTTGGCGCTGTCGTCGAGCGTCCGCTCCAGCCACTGCGCGGCGGCGGTATGCGCCCCGTTCGCCTGGAGCGAGATCACGTGGCGGGCGAGCCCGCCGATCCGCTCCGCGCGCATCGGATTCCGCTTGTAGGCCATCGCGCTGGATCCGATCTGCTCCGACTCGAACGGCTCGAGCAGCTCGCCCTCGTGCTGCAGCAGGCGCAGATCGACCGCCATCTTCGACGCCGACTGGGCGATCCCGCTCAGCGCGTCCAGCACCATGCTGTCGGCTTTGCGGGGATAGGTCTGCCCCGTCACCGCGAACTGCTCCCGGAAGCCGAGCTTGGCGGTGACCCGACGCTCCAGCTCGCGCACCTTGTCGTGGTCGCCCTGGAAGAGCTCGAGGAACGCCGCCTGGGTCCCGGTCGTGCCCTGACAGCCGCGGAACCGGAGGGCCTCGAGCCGGTGGGCGATCTCCTCCACGTCGAGCCCGAAGTCCTGCATCCAGAGCGTGGCCCGCTTCCCCACGGTGGTGAGCTGTGCCGGCTGGAAGTGGGTGTACGCCAGGCAGGGCAGGGCCGCGGTCCGGACGGCGAAGGTCTCCAGCGCGCCCTCCACGGCGATCAGTCGGCCCAACAGCAGCCGGAGCCCCTCTCGCATCACCAGGAGATCGGCGTTGTCGGTGACAAACGCGCTGGTGGCGCCGAGATGCAGGAACGGCCGGGCCGCCGGCGCCTGCTCGCCGAACGCGTGCACGTGCGCCATGACGTCGTGCCGGAAGCGGCGCTCGTACCGGGCCGCCGTCGCGAGATCGGCATCGTCGAGGTGGGCCCGCATCTCGGCCAGCGCCTGCTCGGGAATCGAAAGGCCCAGCTCGCGCTCGGCTTCCGCCAGAGCGAGCCAGAGGCGGCGCCACAGCCCGATGCGGTGGGGCTCGCCCCAGAGCGTCTGCATCGCGGGCGAGGCGTAGCGGGTTCCCAGCGGCGAGCGCCAGCGGTCGTCGCTCATCGGAAGACCAGGTCGGTGAAGGTGATCTGTCCGTCCCGCTCGAGGTACACCCGGATGACCTCGCCGGGCCGCACGTTGAGCAGCTCCTGCACCTGGGCGGCGGTCCGCACCGGCGTCCGGTTGATCGCCAGGATCACGTCGCCCTCCTGCAGCCCGGTCGCCCGCGCCACCTCGGGGGCGAGCTTGAAGATCAGGACGCCCTGTTCGCTCCGGATGTTGCGCTCCGCCTGGATGGCCGGCGTCACGTTCACCAGCTCGAGGGACTCGAGCACGGTGTACTTCTCCGCGGTGACGGTCGGGAGGTCGCCGGTCACGATGCGGCGGCTGGTGCTGTCCCGCCCGCTCCGCGCTTCGACCATGATCGAGTCACCGACATGGAGATCGAGCTTGACCGCCTCCCAATCGAGGTAGTTCCGGAGCCGGCGCCCGTTCGCGGTCATCAGCACGTCGCCCTTGGCCAATCCCGCCTTGGCCGCCGGGCCGCCGGGAGCGACGCTCGCCACGGTGACGCCGCCGGCGCTCTTCCAGTCCCGCATCGCCGAGGCCCCCTGGACCTCGAGTCCCACCCAGGCCCGGCGCACCGTGCCGTTCTTGATGATCTCGTCGGCCACCCGCAATGCACGCTCGATCGGGATCGCGAAGCCGAGGCCGACGGAGCCGCCGCTGTTGCTGAAGATCGACGAGTTCACCCCGATCACTTCGCCCAGCGCGTTGGTGAGCGGGCCGCCCGAGTTGCCGGGATTGATGGCGGCGTCGGTCTGGATCATGTCGAAGTAGAGGCCGGTCTGGTCGCCGCTGGGGAGGATGTTCCGCCCCGTCGCGCTGACGACACCGACCGTCACCGTGGGCTCCGCGTTGCCCAGCATGTAGGCGTAGGGGTTGCCCAGGGCGACCACCCACTCGCCGATCATCAGGTCGGTGCTGCGGCCGGTCGTGACCGCGGGGAGCCCGTTCCGGTCGACCCGGAGCACCGCGATGTCGGTCAGCGGGTCTTGGCCCAATACCTTGGCCGGCAGGTCACTGCCGTCCGGCAACGTCACCACCACCCGCTCGGCGTTGGCGACCACGTGCTGGTTGGTCAGGATGATGCCGTTCGGCCGGATGATGAAGCCGGTGCCGTAGCCCTCCAGCACCCGCGGGCCCTCGGGGACGAAGAAGAAGTCCCAGGGCGACTGGGGCCGCGCTTCCTGGCGGCTCCGCACGCTGATGGAGACCACCGCGCCGCTCACCCGCTCGGTGGCGGAGACGAGCGCGGTGCGTCGCGCGACGTTGACCGCCGTCGTCGCCTTGGCCCGCGCGGCGGGCGCCGCCGGCGCGCTGGGCACGCTCGCCTG
>DASSML010000460.1:0-6407 GCA_035688895.1 Gemmatimonadales bacterium | reverse complement strand
AGAGCGAGGCCATCGCGCCGTTCATCACCTACGACAACTACTTCGGGTTCGTGCTCCAGGTCTGCCTCGCGCTGGGGATCAGCTTCGAGCTCCCTCTGGTGCTGGTGATCCTGTCCTGGCTCGGCGTCATCGGCCCGGGTGAGCTGCACCGGTTCCGCCGCTACGCCATCGTGCTCTCCTGCATCGCGGGCGCCGTGCTCTCGCCGGGCGCGGACGTACTCTCGATGATCATGATGACGGTGCCGCTCCTCCTGCTGTACGAGGTCGGCGTCGCCGGTTCGGCTCTCGTGCATCGGCGGCGGAAGGCGGCGGTGGTGACGGGGGTGGTGCTCCTGGCGTTGCTGGGGGTGCCGAACGGTCAGGCCGCGGCGCAGGTGCCGGCCCAGAAGCCGGTGCCCGCCAAGCTGGACTCGATCCGCGCGGCCCGCGCCGCACAGGGCGATACCTCGGGCACGGGGAAGGGCGCCATCGCGCCCGGGCAGTCGCTCGACAGCGCCACCGCCCGGCGGCTCGGCATCCCCACGGCGCCGACCCGGAGCTTCGCGGCGCCGGATTCGGTGACCCAGTCGCTGCTCAACCGGCCGGGGTATCGGGCCACCCGGTACCGGGCCGACTCCGCCACGGTCTTCATCCGGGAGCAGCGGGTTCACCTGCAGGGTCAGGCGCTGACCGAGCGGCAGGGCGCCACGCTCGAGGCCGATTCCATCACCTACCTGCGGGACAGCTGTATCCTCGACGCGAGCGGCGAGCCGCACCTCTTCGATCGGGGGCAGGTGCTGGTGGGCGTCGGCATCCGCTACGACACCTGCCGCCGGCGAGGGACCGTGTCGGAGGCCCTCACCAACTTCACCGAAGGGTCCACCGTCTGGTTCCTGCGCGGCAACGTGGCCCAGGACTCGAGCTCCAGCCGGATTTACGCCGGCAAGAGCGAGATGACCAGCTGCGATCTGCCGACGCCGCACTACCACTTCTCCGCCCACGAGGTGAAGTGGACCTCCCGCTCCACCCTGGTGGCGCGGCCGGTGACGCTCTACGTGCGCGACGTCCCGATTCTGTGGCTGCCGTTCATCTTCCAGGATCTGCGGCCGGGCCGGCACTCCGGGGTCCTGATCCCGCAGTTCGGCATCAACGATCTGGTCCGGCCGACCCGCAACTACAACCGGCAGGTCGCCAACATCGGCTACTACTGGGCGCCGAGCGACTATTTCGACCTGACCGGCCGGCTGGACTGGTTCGCCAACCGATACGTGCAGTACGGCGTAGCCGGGCAGTACCGCTGGCTCAACCGGTTCGTGGACGGCACCTTCGGCGTGAACCAGCAGCGGGAGTCGGGCGGGGGCTCGGGTCTGGCGGTCCGGTGGGACCACCGGCAGCAGTTCGATCTTTCGACCAGCCTCAACCTGAGCCTCAACTACGCGAGCGACACGCGCATCATCCGCGACAACGCCATCGATCCGCTGCAGAACACCCAGCAGATCACCAGCTCGCTCAATTTCTCGAAGCGGTACAACTGGGGGACGTTCACGGTAGGCGGCAACCGGCGGCAGAGTCTGAGCGACCGGAGCGTGCAGCAGCTGCTCCCGGCCGTGACGCTGTCGCCGGTCCCGATCGGATTCGGGAACAGCATCACCTGGTCGCCCGGGCTCAGCTTCACCAACAACACCAATACCCGGACGCTGCTGCCCGACGTGGTTCAGGTGACCCCGGGGGGCGGGCTCGATACCATTGCCCAGACCGGGAGCAACCGGATCACCGCGCTCAATTTCGACACGCCCATCCGGATCGGCGGCTTCAACTGGCAGAACTCGCTGCAGGCGACCGATGAGCGCACCACCGCGCGCGACTCCGTCACCTTCACCATTCCCGACGAGTCCACCCCCGATCCGAACGATTCGATCCACGTCAGCCGGGTCTTCGCCGGCGACTTCCGCAGCACCCTGGACTGGGATACCGGCATCAACCTGCCGGTGCTCTTCCGCGGCTCCTGGAAGTTCCAGCCGGTGGTCGGCATCGCGAACGCGGCCGCGGGCCAGCCGTTCATGATCCGCAACCGGAATACCAACGGCGACTGGGTCCAGCAGTCCAAGCGGTTCCGCTTCGGGGTGAGCTCGTCGCCGACGCTGTTCGCGTTTTTCCCCGGCATCGGGCCGCTCTCACGCATCCGGCACAGCTTCTCCCCGGTCATTACCTGGAATTACGAGCCCGCGGCAAACGTGCCCGCGGAGTTCGCGCAGGCGATCGCGGAGCCGGGGCAACCGGTGGAGCTCCGCAGCGACGCGCGCCAGCAGCTCACGGTCGGCTTGAGCCAGGTGTTCGAAGGGAAGGAGCGGCCGGCCAAGGGGGACACCGCGTCCAGCAACGACCGCAAGCTTCGGATCCTCAGCATCAGCACCAGCGCCATGACCTACGATTTCGAGCAGGCCAAGCTGCCCGGGCGCACCGGCTGGGTCACCGACGCGATCACCAACTCCTTCCTGAGCGACCTGCTCCCGGGCTTCAACCTGAGCCTGACCCACGACCTCTGGCGCGGGCAGGTCGGCACCGATACGGCGTCCTTCGATCCGTTCCTGCAGAACGTGAGCGCGAGCTTCGCGATCTCGGGCAACACCCTGCGCGCGGTCGGCTCGATCTTCGGCCTGGGTGGAAACTCGAAGGACCACGGCCGGGAGGAGATCATTCCGCCCTATGTGGCCCAGTCGGGCCGTCGGCAGCGGCCTGGAAGCTTCTACAGCACCAACGACGTGCCGATCGCGAGCAGCCGGACCTTTTCGGCCAGCTTCAACTACACCCTCAGTCGCATTCGCCCCATCCTGAACCGACCGACGACGCCCGAGACGCAGAACCTCGGCATGACGACCAGCTTCTCGCCCACGCCCTTCTGGTCGGTGAGCTGGTCCACCCAGTACAACATCACTGCGGGCCAGTTCGAGTCCCAGGTGGTGCGGCTCGAGCGCGAGCTGCACGAGTGGCGGGCGGGTTTCAATTTCGTGAAGAATACCAACGGCAACTTCGCGTTCTATTTCTCGATCTACCTGACCGACCTGCCCGACCTCAAGTTCGACTACGACCAGACGACGTTCCAGCAGTGATCGCTTTGGAGGACACGCGCGCTTCCAGGTCGGGACGGCCCCGGGCTCCGTGAATCTCTAAGGCGTTGTGGCACAGTACCTTACTGGCATGAGCCCGAAAGCGCCCACCGCTCCGGCAGCTGGCATGGCTTCTGCACGTCACCTTCGCATTCCCTATCGGAGACGACTCATGCGCGGCTGGTGGCTTCCCCTCCTGGTGGCACTGGTGGCCTGCGGCGATAACAACAACGGCACCGGGACCGGCACCCCGCCCGAGTCTCCCAATACGCTCTCGAGCGTGAGCCTCGATGGGGCCGTAGCGCTCACCTGGTCCGACAATCCCTTCCAAGCCGACCCGGGCCTCTTTCAGAACTACCGGGTCTACACCACCAGCTTCAACATCGACGCCAATCCTCCCCAGTGCGGTACCAACTGGACGCTGGAGGGCACCACCGTAGCCCCGGAGTTCCTGGTCGGCGCGCTGGAGAACGGCGTCCCCCGCTGCTTCAGCGTGACGGCCTTCAGTGTGGACGGCGTGGAGAGCGACCGCTCTCCGACCCGGCCCGACACCCCTCGCCCCGATGCCCGGAACGTCGTGCTGTTCGCGGCGCAGGAGCGAGCGGATGTGAGCGGGTTCCGGTTCTGGGATGACCTCAACAACGACGACGAGGCCCAGATTCCCGAGCTCGGCCTGGTCCGCAACGGGCACGACGCCAGTGTCGACTTCTTCGTGGACCGGGATCTCTCCGGCGACCTTTTCCTGACACCCGTGCGGGCCGGCACCGGGGTCGAGTACGCGGATGACACGCGGCCGGTCGAGGACCTGACCAGCATCGACTTCGCCCCCGATCAGGCGTACGAGACGACCGGCATCCAGGCCGTCCCCGGCTTCGGTTACATCTTCGAGATGGATGGGCAGGACGGGTTCAAGCGTTATGGCGCGCTCCGGGTGACCCACGTGGGCCAGGACTTCCTGATTTTCGACTGGGCCTTCCAGACGGATCCGGGCAATCCGGAGCTGATGGTGGCCTCCGGCGGCCGTCTGCTCCAGCGCGCCCGGTTACGCCCGTAGCGCGACTTGTCTCTCTCGCCCCGGGCAGCGATGTTCGGGGCGATGTCCACCCCTGCTCACACACTCACACTCGACGGCCGCTCGCTCACCGTGGCGGGCGTCGTCCGCGCGGCCCGAACGCCCGGCCTCCGGGTGACGCTCGATCCGGCGGCACGCGCCGAGCTGGTCCGCAGCCGTGCCCTGGTCGAGACCGCCATCGCGTCGGGGCAGACGATCTACGGGATCAACACCGGCTTCGGCAAGCTGGCCAACGTCCGGATCGCCCCCGACCAGCTCGACCAGCTCCAGGTCAACCTGATCCGCAGTCACTCGGCCGGCGTGGGCGACCCGCTCCCCGCCGACGTGGTCCGTGCGCTCATGCTCCTCCGGGCCAACGTGCTCCTTCGCCCCACCAGCGGCGTGCGTCCGGATCTGGTGGAGGCACTCATCGGCATGCTCAACGCGGGAGTGCTGCCCTGGGTCCCGGAGCAGGGAAGCGTGGGGGCCAGTGGCGATCTCGCGCCGCTCAGTCACGTGGCCCTGGCCCTGATGGGCGAAGGGCAGGTCGTGGGTCCCGACGGCCCCAGGCCGGCCGGCACCGCGCTGGCCGCCGCCGGGCTTTCCCCCGTCCGATTCGCACCCAAAGAGGGGCTCGCCTTCATCAACGGCACCCAGGCGCAGACCGCCATGCTGGCGCTGCTGGTGCACGACGCGCAGGTGCTCTGGCGGACGGCCACCGGCGCCGCGGCGATGAGCCTCGAGGCGCTGCGGGGAACGCCGGTGCCGCTCGATCCGAGGATCCACGAGGCCCGTCCCCACGCCGGCCAGATCGAAGCGGCGGACCTGATGCGGCGGCTGCTGACCGACAGCGAGATCCGGGAATCCCACCGCGAGGACGACCCGCGGGTGCAGGACGCCTACAGCCTTCGCTGCGCGCCCCAGGTGCTCGGCGCCGTGGCCGATGCCATCCGCTTCGCCGCGGCGACGGTGCAGGTCGAGCTGAACGCGTCGACCGACAACCCGCTGGTCTTTTCCAACGGCGAGGTCATCTCGGGCGGGAACTTTCACGGGCAGCCGGTGGCGCAGGCGCTCGACCTCCTGGCCATGACGCTCACCACCCTGCAGGCCATCGCCGAGCGGCGGGTCGAGCGGCTGGTGAATCCGGACCTGTCCCAGGGCCTCCCGGCTTTCCTCACCCGTGACCCGGGGCTGTCATCGGGCTACATGATGGTGCAGATCACCGCCGCCTCGCTGGTCGCCGAGTCGCGGGCGCTGGCCATGCCGGCCAGCATCGGGTCGATACCGACCGACGCGAACCAGGAGGACTTCGTCCCGATGGGCATGGCCGCGGCGTACAAGGCCCAGCGCATTTTGGCCAACGCTCGACGGGTGGTCGGGGCCGAGCTTCTGTGCGCGGCGCAGGGGCTCGAGTTCCTCCGGCCGCTCCGGCCGGGGAAGGGGGTCGAGCGCCTGCACGGCCGGCTCCGGGCCTTGCGGCCCCCGGTGGCCGTGCTGGAGGCGGACCGACCCCCCGCCCCCGACCTCGAGCGGCTGGCCCGGGCCGTCGCGGAGGGCGAGCTGGACCCCGGGGCCGACCAGCCTACCGCCCTCTGAGCCGACCCGGTATGTTTCGACGATTCCTGCCCTTATACCCCGGATTCCCCTTCTCCGCCCGAGTCGCATGAATCTGGAAAAGCTCAAGGACACGGCGCGGAAGTTCGAGCAGAAGGAGGACTGGCGGCGAGCGATCGAGGTCTACCTCAAGGCCGTCCAACAGATCGAGTCGGGCCAGGACACCTCGCCCGACCTCTCGCTCTACAACCGGGTGGGAGACCTCTACCTCAAGATCAACGACACCGCGTCGGCGGTGCGCTCCTATGAGCGGGCGGTCGATCTCTACGCCGACCAGGGGTTCTTCAACAACGCCATCGCGCTCTGCGGCAAGATTCTGCGGGTCAATCCGGGGCGGACCCAGACCTACCTGAAGCTGGCCCAGCTCCACGCGCGCAAGAACGTGGTCATCGAGGCCAAGCGTAACCTGATCGAGTTCATGGAGCGGATGAACGCTCTGGGGCAGCTCGACCAGGCCTTCCAGTCTGTCAAGGAGTTTGTCGACCAGTTCTCCGGCAGCCAGGCGATCCGGATGTTGCTGGTCGAGCTGCTCCGGGCCGCCTCGCGCGAGGACGAGGCCCGGGAGCAGCTCGAGAAGTTGGCCGGCGAGCTCGAGGGTCGCGACCGGGCCGACGCGAGGCGCTCCCAGGAGATCCCTCAGGTCGATCTCGACGAGG
>DASSML010000459.1:0-4804 GCA_035688895.1 Gemmatimonadales bacterium | reverse complement strand
TCCGACGTCTGCTGCAACAGATGAAAGGTGAGTCGCTGGGCCGTCTTCCGGCCGATCCCGGGCAGCCTGGCCAGCTCCGCGATCAGGTCGTCGATCGCGCTCACGTCAGAAGGGCGGCGGGAACGGGAGCGACGGCACCTTCCGCATCTCGCTCTGCAGCAGCTCCGCGGCGCGCCGCTGCGCCTCGGCGACGGCGGCCAGCACCAGGTCGCCCAGAAACTCGGCGTCGTGGCGCTCGAAGACGGCCGGCTCGATGCTCACCGAGCGGATGGTGCCGCGGCCGTCGGCGGTGACCCGGACCATGCCCCCGCCTGCGGCGGTCTCGATGGTGCGGCTGGCAAGCTCGGACTGCAATTCCTGGAGCCTGCCCTGCATCTGCTGGCCGAGCTGGAAGAGCTGTTGGAGATCAGCCATGCCGTCCGGATGTCCTGCCATGGTGGCGCAAAGTAGAAAGGCGGAGGTTCAGGGTCAAACCTCGTCCACGATCTCCAAATCTAACGCATCGGCGGCCGTGTCGAGGGACGGATCCTTGGCCCGGAAACCCCGCAGCCGATCGGCCTTGAGGGTCGCCTCGGTGAGCTGCCGCGGGCGGGCCGAGGCGCCCTCCGCGGACCGTTCGGTGACCCGGAGGCGGACCGCCTGTCCGCTGAGCCGGCGTACGACATCCTCGACCGCCCTGGCCTCGGTCTGGAGTCGCTCGGCGAAGAGCTGATTGGGCTCGCCGAGCACCACCTCGAGGACTCCGTCCTGCACCGACCCCGGGGTGGTGGCCGCCAGCGCCTCACCCAGAAATCGGCTGCGGGCCCGTACCTCCGCCACGATGTCGGGCCAGAGCTCCGGCAGCGGTGCCGACGAGGGTGAGGCAGACGCGGGAGCGGTCGCCACTGGAGGCACTGGCGCGGACGTTGGACAGTCCGCCGCGCCTGTTCCCGTCGAGCGCTCGGCGGCCTTCCCGGGTGCCGGGCGGCGCGGCGCCGACGCCGGCGCCGAGCTTGGAGGCTGCCCCGCCGAAGCAGGGGAGGCGGCTCCGCCGGCGAGCACCGCCTCGATGTCCACGGTCCGGTCCATCATGGCCCAGCGCAGCAGCAGCGTCTCCACGACCAGCCGAGGACCGGCGCTGCGACGAATGGCGGTTTCACTGTCGGTGAGCAGCCGCAACATCCGCACCAGGTCTTCCGGGGAGAGCCGATCCCGGTAGCGCTCCAGGGCCTGTCGCAATCCGTCGGTGAGCCCCTCGGGGATGGTGCCGAGCTGCAGCATGAGCATCGCCCGCAGCGCCTCACCCGCCCCACCCATGAACTCCACCAAATCCGCCCCGGCGTCGACCAGCCGGTCGATGAGCGGAAAGACAGCGGCGGGATTCCGTTCGGCCACGAGGTCCAGCGTCTCGGCGAACAGATCGTCCGCCACGAGGCCGAGGACCTCACGCACCCGAGCCGCGGTGACCGCCCCTTCGCCCAGGCTCAGGCACTGGTCGAGCACGGAGAGCGCATCGCGCATTCCGCCGTCGGCCTGGCGGGCGATGAGGGTGAGCGCATCGTCGTCCGCGGCGATTCCTTCGGCATCCAGCACCGCGCGGAGCCGCGCCCGGATGGCGGCCGGCCCGATGCGACGAAAGTCGAACCGCTGCAGCCGGGACAGCACCGGGGCCGCGGTGGCGGCGATCTTCTGCGGCTCGGTGGTGGCGAAGACGAACACGACGCCCGGCGGCGGCTCCTCCAGGATCTTGAGCAGCGCGTTCCAGGCCTCCCGGGTCAGCATGTGGGCCTCGTCCACGATGTAGACCTTGTGGTGGCCCGCCTGGGACGCCGCGTACATCGCGCGCTCGCGCAGCTCCCGCGCATCGTCCACCCCGCGGTTGCTGGCCGCGTCGATCTCGACCACGTCGAGGTTGGCGGCGCCGGTCCAGATCCGGACACAGTTCTCGCACTCGCCGCAGGGGTCGCCCGAGGGATCGCGGTTGGGGCAGTTGAGCGCCATGGCGAGGATGCGGGCGGCGGTCGTCTTGCCCACCCCGCGGGGACCGGTGAGGAGATAGCCGTGCCCCACCCGACCCCGAGCCACCGCGCCGCGGAGAACGGCCGCGACATGGTCCTGGACCAGGAGGTCGGCAAAGCGCTTGGGGCGATAACGTCGGGCGAGGGCGATCATGAGCGCGGGGGCCGCCGGATGAAATGGATGGCGGGGCGGTAGACCGGGCGGGCGGGTTGCCACCGCGCCGCCCGCCGTCCACCTGCCCCGCCAAGAAAAGTGCCCCAGGCACCCCGAAGCGACACCGGACATCGCTTAGCGCTGCTACCGGCGAGGTCCTGACGCGGTTCACGCGCCGGCGCCCTTCGGACCTGGGGCACGGGGAATATAGGCGGTTGGGGGGGCGGATGGTAGGCGGTAGCGCGGTGGCGCACGAACCTACTCGCGAGGGCCCGAGTCACCTAGCCACAGAGCCGCCGGGCCACCGATGCCACCTTCACCCCACAATCGCCCGCTGCCGCTGCTGCATCTTTCTCAACTCCCAGGTCTCCGCCACCACGGCGCCCAGCAGGAAGACGATCGCGGTGTAGTAGATCCACAGGATGAAGAGGCCGGCAGCGCCGATGTTGACGTCGCCGCTGGGGCCCTCGAACGAGGCGAAGTTGGCGAGGTAGAGCCCGTAGAGCCGTTTCGCGATCTCGAAGAGCACCGCAGTGAAGACGCTGGCGAGCAGGGCCGTGCGGCGGGGCAGCCGTCGGACCGAGGCAAAGCGATAGGTGACGTAGAACAGCGAGACCGAGAATCCGACCGCCAGCACCTCGGCCGACAACCGGCCCAGCGAGGACAGGAAGAAGGCCATCCGCGGCACCCGCTCCGCGCCTCGAGCCTGCAACAGCGCCAGCCCGGTGCTGAGGGCCGTGTTGGCGAGGAACAGCAGCAGGGTGGCGATCACCATCACCGAGTCCCGCAGCTTGGCCGCCACCAGGTTGAGCAGAAAATGCCGCCGGGGCAGCGGGCGGGCCGAGACGTCGAAGATGTCGTTGAGCGAGGTACGAATGCCGGCGAAGAGCCGGGTGCTGAACCACACGAAGGCCGGGATGGCATAGAGGGAGAGCTCGGCGCGGTGCTGGCTCACCCGCACCAGGATCTTCTCGATGACCTCGAAAGGATCCCGGCCCGGAGTCGAGACGTGTGGCGGGAAGAAGCGATGAAAGAGCGCCGTGGGGTCGACGGTGGAGCTGCCGGCCCCGCTGTTGGCCATCGCCTGCGCCAGGTGCGACAGCCCGATCAGCAGGAGCAGAAAGAACGGAATGGCCGCGAGGAGCGCGTCGAAAGTCAACGCGCTCGCGAGAAAGGGGATGTTATTCTCGTCGGCGGCCTGCAGCGCCCGGCCGAGGAACCCGGCGGGCGAGCGATGCCAGGGCCGGCGACGTTTCAGGCGAGCGGCTCCTCGAGCTCCCCCGAGGTGCGGCGGCGCGCCCGCGACTCGGCCAGCCGGCGCTCGAGCTCTTCCCTGGCGGAGCCGGCGCCCGCCGGCGCGCGGCCCCGCGCCGCGGGCGGTTCGTCCGACATGCCGAACAGGTCCTCCTCGTCCTCGTCGTCCAGCTCCGGGAGCAGCTCCTTCCCGGCCCCGAACTGCTGCGCCAGCTCGTCGAACTTCTCCTCCGTCATGGCCCGGAGCTTCCACAGCTTCCGCTGCAACACCCGGCGGGTCTCTTCCCCGCTGCGCGGCGCATACAGCAGCGCCAGGCCGGCGCCAAGCGCGGCGCCCCAGAACAGCCACTTCGCGGACGAATCACCCGCCCGCTCCACGTAGACGATTTCCCTGCTCTGTTTGCGACGCATGTTCCGGCTCCTATTCCCCGGCGTCGGGGTCGTCTTCGGCTGCGACCAGCGCCGGCTTGAGGGCCGCATGATGCTGCAGCGGCGCCTGGACGAATCGGTGAATGTGATCCGCGGTCCCGTTCACGTTGAGCTGCTCGAACAGAAAGGCGAAGGTGCGCTCCAGGTCGGCCGCCACGGCCCCGCGGACGTCCTCCGGCAGCTCCCAGAACTCCCGCTTGAAGGGGCCGATCGCCTTCTTCCGCGCCTTGTAGTAGAACTGCTCGTTGGTGTCGCCGCCCTTGCGCTCGCCGGCGGCATTCTCGGCCACCCAGCTGCGCAGCCGCTCCCGCAGCTCGGCCGGCAGGCGCGGATGGTCGAAGACGATATTCTGGAAGTTGGTGGCCAGATGGATCTCGGCGGTTTCGATCCGGGGGAAATTTCCGAACGCGTTCGACGGGAGCGTGCTGGCTCCGTGCTGCACCGCCCCGGCGAGTCCGTAGTCGTCTCGCGCTACCCGGCTCAGGGCCTCGAGGGCCTGCAGGTCGAGCTTCACGTCGGCGATCGAGCCGTCGGGCAGCACCACACCGCCGTGGGAGGTCCCGGTCTGTACCGAGATCTTGCTGATCCCGGCGTGGCGGCCGAGCGTTGCCAGGCTCCGGTTGTAGCCCCGCATGAAGGCGTGCAGCTCCTCCACGGTGCTGTTCTTCATGCCGACTTCGCCGATCTCCGCGCCGACCGACACGGTCACACCCTCGGGCTCCAGGCCCCGGATGAAGGCGGTGATCTCCGCCGCGCGGTCGAAATTGGCGCGTTGCTGCTCGTCCAGTGTGGGCTGCGCCAGATCCACCAGGGTCGAGGTGTCTACGTCGATGTTGTAGAAGCCCGCCCCGATCTCCTCGGCGATGAGCTTCTTCACCTCGCCCACTTCCCCCTCGGCATCGGCCTGGTACTTCTTGTGGTTCACCTGGCAGTGGTCGCCCTGAATGAAGAGCGGGAGGGTGTACCCCTC
>DASSML010000458.1:0-12384 GCA_035688895.1 Gemmatimonadales bacterium | reverse complement strand
GCCGCCCCGCCGATGGAGGTCTATCGCCGGCCCGCCACCCTGTTCGTCGCGGGGTTCGTGGGGTCGCCCGAGATGAACTTCCTGCCCCAGTCCGATGGCACCCTGCTGGGGGTTCGCCCGCAGGATTTCGCGGTCGTGGCTTCCGGGGCGGGCGAGTACCAGGGAATCGTGGACGTGGTCGAGCCGCGCGGTAGCGAGCAGCTCCTCTACGTCCGGACCGGCGCGGTTGATGCCGGGAGGGAGCTGAGGGTCATTGCTCCGCCCGACCTCACTGTCGCACCGGAGCAGCCGGTCGGACTCCGCCTCGATCCCGCCAGCCTCCACCGCTTCGATCCCGGCACCGGGCGCCGCCTGGCGTAGCGGCGCGGATCACATCGGAGCACGCGGGGACTCCCATATTGTCGACCTGCCGGGCCGAGCTCGATGCCGGATGAGCAGATCCCTCGCTCCGGTCCGGATGACAACACAGCCACCGAGGAGTTTGCCATGTCGCGACGTACCCGGAGCCACACCGTCGGCGAAGATCTGGTCAAGGGCGCCATCGCCGGCGCGGTCGCCACCTACGTGATGGGCCGGATCACCACCCTCATGTACGACCGCGAGGACCGGCGGGCCCGGAAGCAGGAAGACGAGGCCAGGGGTGGAAGCTCGGCCTACGCTACCGCGGCCGAGAAGGGAGCCAAGCTGGTCGGACGCCGGCTCACCCGGAAGGAGCGCGAGCAGGCCGGGGGCGCGATCCATTGGGCGCTCGGCGTCGGAGCAGGGGCAGGCTACGCCGTGGTGCGGCGCCGGCTGGCATTCCTCGGCTCGACCGTGGGCACGGCGCTTGGAACCGCCTTCTGGGCTTTCATGGATGAGGGAGTGGTCCCCACCCTCGGCCTCACGCCGGGCCCGCTGGCATTCCCCTGGCAGACGCACGCACGCGGCTTCGTCGGGCACCTGACCTTCGGCACGGTTACCGATGGCACCCTGCGGGTACTCGACCGGGTCTTCTAGACCCGTCCCACTCTACCAGTCACACCGCCACCGGCTTAGGTTCCGAAACTGGCACCCGCCGTTCCCCCGATGGCGGGTGGCCGTGTTTCCGGGACGTCTACCGATGCTCGACGACATTCGCCGGTGGTGGGCGCGCTGGCGCCTCTCGCCGGCTGCGTGGGTTCTCCCGCTGGGCCTCGTAACCCTGCTCGCGGCCTCGGCTCTGGCCGACCGCTGGTGGCGCGCCCGTCCGCCGGCTCCCACCACCATCACCTACTCGACCTTCCTGTCCCGCCTCGATCAGGGGGCCGTCCAGGAAATCACGGTCGTCCCTGGCGCCGAGGTGCGGGGGGTCTGGAGCCGGCCGGTCGACGGGGCCGCCGCGGGCAGCACCTTCCGGGTCGTTTATCCCACCTTCGAAGTCACGCCGGTGCTCGACCGGGCCGAGCGGGCCGGCGCGCCGGTGACCCTCGAGTCGAGCCGCGGCTTCAACCCGGACTTCTGGCGCGAAGTGCTCCTGGTGACCGTCGCCCTTGCCATCGTGGGACTCATCCTGCGGCGGCAGATGAGCGGAGGGCACGAGGTCGGCATCGGGGCGGCGCGGCGCTCCCGCACCACCTTCGGCGACGTCGGCGGCCACGACGGGACGGTGGCCGAGCTGCGCGAGCTGGTCGAGTTCCTTCGCAAGCCAGATTCGTTCCAGAGTGTCGGCGCGCGGACCCCCAAGGGCGTCCTGATGTTCGGCCCTCCCGGCACCGGTAAGACGCTCATGGCGCGCGCGGTCGCCGGCGAGGCGGGCGTGCCGTTCTTCGTCATCAGCGGCAGCGAAGTGACCGGGTTCCTGATCGGCCTGGGCGTGGCCCGGATCAAGAAGCTCTTCCGCCAGGCCCGCAAGCGCGGCGGCGTCATCTTCATCGACGAGCTCGACGCCCTCGGCGGCCGCCGGGGACGCAACCAGAGCCACAACGAGGACGACCGCACGCTGAATCAACTCCTGGTGGAGATGGACGGGTTTTCCCCCCGCGAGCACGTGCTGGTCATCGGCGCCACTAATCGGCAGGAGGATCTCGACCCGGCCCTGCTCCGGCCCGGCCGGTTCGATCGAGCGGTCGCCGTGGGCCTCCCTACCGCGGTGGAGCGCGAGGCCATCCTGCGCCTGCACGTGCGGCAGCGCGGTGTCCCCCTCGCCGACGATGTCGATCTCGCCCGCCTCGCCCGGCTCATGCCGCAGACCAGCGGGGCCGACCTGGCCAACCTGGTGAACGAAGCCGCGATCGCGGCCGCCCGGGAGAGGGCGTCAGTGGTGGCCTGGTCCCATGTGGAGCTCGCCCGCGACCGGCTGCTGCTCGGCAAGGAGCGCACCGGCTTCCGTGCCACCGACGACGAGTGGCGCGCGGTCGCCGTGCACGAGGCCGGGCACGCCCTCGCCGGCCTGGTGTTCCACGCGGAAGACGGCCTCCACAAGGTCACCATTCAGCCGCGCGGCCAGGCGATGGGCGTCGCCCATTTTGCGCCCGGCGAGCTGGTCCTCCACACCCGGCGCTTCCTCGAGGGGCAGATCTGCAAGGGGCTGGGCGGCCGCGCGGCCGAAGAGGTGATCTTCGGGTCCGATGCCGTCACCAGCGGCGCCAAAGCCGACCTCCAGCACACCACCCGGGTCGCGCGGGAGATGGTGTACAAGCTGGGCATGGGGCCGACCACCGGGCTGGTGGCTTTCGACGAGCGGGAAAGCGGCGGCGCGGTCAGCGCGGAGCTGCACGCGGCCATGGATCGCGACGTCCGTGCGATCGTGGAGCAGCTCTACGAGCGGGTCAAGGGCGCCGTCGAGCGTCACCGCGGCGCGCTCGAGGCGCTCGCCGAGGCGCTGCTGGAGAAGGAGACGCTCGAGGGCAACGAGGCCCTCGCCATCCTCCAGTCCGGCGGGGTGTCGCTCGAGGATTACCCCCGGCGCCGCGCCGTCGATCCGGTCACCCGTGCCTCCTGGCGGCCCACCCTCCGACACTGACCTCGCCGGGCCGGTGACCTCCGTCACCCCGCGTCCAAGTCCCGCTGGCTACGCTAGATCTCGTCAGTCTTACCACGAGGTCAGCCATGCCTATCCATCGCACCGTTCCTGCTCTAGCCCTGGCCCTGGCCCTGGGCGCCTGCAACAGTCATCGCGATCGCGACGCCGCGGCCAATCCACCGGCCGGCGCCGAGACCGGCGCTGTGCCGGCTGATACC
Source organism: Gemmatimonadales bacterium (assembly GCA_035688895.1). GTDB lineage: Bacteria > Gemmatimonadota > Gemmatimonadetes > Gemmatimonadales > GWC2-71-9 > CAVVWJ01. Next base: position 9,186 of record DASSML010000458.1, on the reverse strand, counting down.
GCGGCCACGACCTCGGCCCCGGCCGAGCTGAGCGACGCCAACATCGTGGCGCTGCTCGATCACGCGAACGCGGCCGACAGTACCGCCGGCGCGCTGGCGGCCACCAAGGCTACCAACCCGCAGGTGAAGCAGTTCGCCAAACTGATGATGAGCGAGCATCACGCGCTGCGGAAGCAGGGCGCGGACCTGGCCAAGAAGCTGGGGGTGACTCCGGAGCCGCCCGCGAACGACCCGGTGACGGCCCTGGCGCAGCAGGAGACCCAGGCGCTGCAATCGGCGCCCAAGGGCGCCGAGTTCGACAAGACCTACATCGATCAGGAAGTCACCGTGCACGAGGCGGTGCTCGACCTGGCCGGCAAGGCGCACGATCAGGCCAAGAACCCCGAGCTGAAGGCCCTCATCGAGAAGGCCAAGCCTGTGATCGAGAAGCACCTCGACCAGGCCAAGCAGCTCCAGCAGAAGCTGCAGGGCGCGGCCTAACCATTCTCCGTTTTGGAGCTACTCCGCCCAGTCGGCGATGAAGATGTTGGTCTCGCCCGGCTGGGCGGCGTTGCGGTTGGAGGCGAAGACCAGCCGCCGCCCATCGGGGCTGAACATGGGGAAGGCATCGAACTCAGGACTGGTGGTGACTCGCTCCAGTCCCGAGCCATCCAGGTTCACCAGATAGAGATCGAAGTTCCGGCTCCGCCGATCGGGATAGTTGCTGGCGAAGATGATCCGCCGCCCATCGGGGTGGAAGTACGGCGCGAAGCTCGCGGCGCCCAGCTGGGTCACCTGCCGCGCCTCGCTCCCGTCGGCCCGCGCGACCCAGAGTTCCAGGCGGGTCGGACGCACTAGCTTGCGCGCGAGCAGGCCCAGATAGTCGGCGCTGTCCGCGGCGGTCTCCGGGTAGGCCGCGCGCCACACCAGCATCTTCCCGTCCGGTGAGAAGAACGCGCCGCCGTCATAGCCCACCCGCCGAGTCACCCGCCGGACGTCGCTCCCGTCCACGTTCATGGTGTAGAGCTCGATGTCACCGTCGCGCGTGCTGGTGAAAACCACCCGCCGGCCGTCGGGGGAGACGGTGGCTTCGGCGTCGTAAGCATCGTTCCGGGTGAGGCGCACCAGGTCGCCGCCGTCGGGCCGCGCGGTGTAGATCTCGAGGTCGTTGAGCGGCCAGACGTATCCCTGCGAGCGGTCGGGTGCGGCGGGGCAGGCGCGCCCGTGCTCGAAGGTCGAGCTGTACAGGATCCGGCGACCGCCATCGTACCAGTAGCCGCAGGTGGTGCGGCCTTCGCCGTTGGAGACCCGACGCTGGTCGCTCCCATCCACGTTCATGGTGTACTCCTGGTCGCACCCGGCGTCCAGCTGCTCCTGCCGCTGGAAGATGAGCCGCTTCCCGTCGGGCGAGAAATACGCCTCCGCGTTGTTCCCGCCGAAGGTGAGCTGGCGGATGTTGCGCAGGTGCCGCTCGCCCGGCTCGGGGGCCAGCGGCGGCTGCTGCTGAGACGCCGCGCTGCCGCAGCCGAGGAGCAGGAGCGCCAGGGAAAGCAGGGAACGGTTCACTCGAGTCCTTCCATGATCCAGAGATCGCCGCCCAGCGGCGCGGCGCGGTCGAACAGGACCCAGCGCCCGTCGGGCGACCAGGTGGGATAGTCGATCCGGACGTCGGGATCGGGAAACTGGAACACCTGCGTGGCAGGACGGCCGTCCAGCGGATAGGCCCACAGCGTCTTGTGGCCGCGAACGTCCATGATCACGTCCTGCGACGGAGACAGCGACATGTGCGCGCCGCTCGCCACATCGGGAAGCTGCGTCAGCGCGCCGTCGACGAGCGTGACCCGCATCGTCCTGAACTGGCTGCCGGTCTCGGCGCGGAAGATGATCGCGGCCCCATCGTGGGTCCAGCGCAGGAAATGGCCTCCCGCGCCGACCGAGGTGAGCTGTCGCTGACCCGTGCCGTCGGCACTCATCACCCACACCTCCAGCCGTCCGCTCCGGTCGGAGAGGAACGCGATCGATCGGCCATCCGGCGAGGGGAACGGATTGGTGTCGAGCGACCGATCGTCGGTGAGGCGGTCGAGGCTTCCATCGGCTACCGTAACCCGCCAGATGTCCGCGTTGCCGCCGCGGGCGGAAAAGAAGACCAGGTCTCGGCCGTCGGGCGTCCAGGCGGGCTGATAGTCCCCGCCGGCGCCGCGGGTCACCTGCTGCTCCGTTCCACTCTCCAGCTCGCGCAGCCAGATGTTCATCTCGCCCAGGCGATCCGAGTTGAACGCGACCCGGCGACCGTCGGGCGACCACGCTCCGCGGCTCTCCACCCGGGACGTGGTCAGCAGCGCCATGGGCTCGCCGGTTGCCTGTCCGGTCGTGGGCGAGACCGGCAGACGCCAGAGGTCGGCGTTGATCCCGCGCACCGCGAACACCACCCGCCGACCGTCCGGCGCGATTGCCGGCTCGACGTCATCCCCGGCGCCGGTCGTCACCTGCTCGGCCGGGCCGTCGGCGCGTCCGTCGGCTCCGACCGGAATCCGCCAAAGGTTGAGTCCGCCACCGCGGTTGGACGCCAGGTAGATGCGCCGTCCGTCGGGTGACCAGGCCGGATCGATATCGAGCATGTTGTCGGACGTGAGGCGGACCAGCGTGCCTGATCCGGGTTCGGCGGTGGCGATATCCGACGTGCTCTTGTCCTGGCGGCGGAACACGAGGCGATGCCCGTCGGGCGACCAGCGTGCCTGGGCATGGATGACCGCCTCGCTGGAATCGGAGGTCACCTGCCGCGGGTTGCGCCCGGTGGTGTCCACGACCCAGATGCGGCGCGGTCCCGCCCAGGTCGCATCGAAGGCGAGCGCGCGGCCGTCCGGCGCCCACGAAGGGCCGAACGCGTTCTCCACCACCTTGCGTTCTGCTCCGGAGCCGAGCTCGAGGATCCAGACATCGCCGCCGTCCGGGTACCAGCCGTTGATGTCGTTCGGCTCGAGCTTGCCCCGGTCGGCCGTCGCCCGCACGAACGCGAGCCGGGTGCCGTCCGGCGACCAGGTCGGCTGGATGTCGTCCCGGGTGCCGGTGGTGACGCGCCGCTCGGTACCCGTCTTCGTGTCTCGGACGAAGAGCTGGCGGAACCCGTCCACTTCGGCGGTGTAGGCGAGCCGCACGCCGTCCGGCGCCCAGGCGGGCCACTCCTCCACCCCTTCGGAGAAGGTGAGCTGCGCCAGCCGGCGAGCGAATCCCGACGCCACGGAGCCTCCGGCCATGGTGGCGCCGCCCCCATGCCTCACGCCGCCCGACCGCGCCAGCAGCACCCCGATGCCCACCACCAGGACCAGCCCGGCGAGGATCAGTGGAAAACGCGCGCGCCGAGCGCCGACCGTCTCGGCCACCTCGCCCAGGGCGCGCTCGAACGCGGCCGCCGTCGGGTACCGGTCCGAGGGCGACTTGGCCAGCGCTCGCGTCAGCACCGGCCGCAGCGCAACGGGTATGCGGGCCGCCGCTCCACCGCGGAGCGTGGGCGCCACGGTCAGATGCTTGACGATGACGCCGTGAACGCTCTCGGCGAGGAACGGCGGCTGACCCGTGAGCATCTCGTACAGCGTGCAGCCGAGCGAATAGACGTCGGATCTGGCATCGACGGCGTCGGAGCCACCGGCCTGCTCCGGGCTCATGTACAGCGGGGTGCCGACCACCAACCCCGTGGTGGTGAGGTGCTGGGCTCGTGCCTCCGCGGTCTGCGGCCGGGCGATCCCGAAATCGGCCACCATGCTGCTGCCGTCATGGGTGAGGAGGATGTTCTCCGGCTTCACGTCCCGGTGGATGACACCCTGCTCGTGGGCGTACTGGAGCGCGCGCGCGGCCTCTCTCGCGATGCGCACGGCTTCCGCCGGCGCGAGGGCGCCCTCCCGCTTGAGCCGGTCCCGCACCGACTCGCCCTCGATGTACGGCATGGTGAACCAGAGACGTCCCGCCGTCTCGCCCGAGTCGTAGACCGACACGATGTGGGGGTGCTGCAGCCTGGCCGCGAGCGCGACCTCGCGGAGGAAACGCTCCGCGCCCATCTGGTCCGCAGGCGTGGCGTCGAGGACCTTGAGCGCGACCTGCCGGTCGTATCGGAGATCCCGGGCGAGCCACACCGTCGCCATGCCGCCCTGACCCAGGGTGCGCTCGACGGCGTAGCGGTCGCTCAGACCCTGGTGCAGATCCATGTCGCGGCGGCCCGTGTTCGGGACAGGAGTGAGAAGACGGGCCGAACGATAGACGGGGGGGAGTTAGCGGGCCAGATGCCGCGGCGGATGGCCTAGGCCGCCATGCCGCCCTGCTGTCTGGGGGAAGGACGCGTCCGGCTGACACGATAGGGACGCAGATCGTTCTCGCGGCTGACGCTACCCCAGATCTCCGGGTGCTGATCGAACCATTCCCGCTCCTCTTCGGGCGCGTCATTCCAGCCGTTGTAATCGCAAGTCATCGCTGTTACTACCGCCTCTCTCTCCGGCCCAGGATCGGGTCGGGCGCGTCTGCTCTTTGCAGAGACTGTGCCACTCGCCCTTCACAACGGGATCTGCGCGGATACGGTTCCGGAGCGGACTTATTGTTGTCCGATGCCCGCGCGACCCCCTCTTCCGATCGACGACCTGATTCCATCCCTCCGGGAGGCCCTCGGAGCAGTGTCTGGCGCGGTAGTCCAGGCCGCCCCCGGGGCCGGGAAAACGACCCGGATCCCCCTCGGCCTGCTGGCCGAGCCTTGGCTGCAGGGGCGACGAATCCTGATGCTCGAGCCGCGCCGGCTGGCCGCGAGGACGGCGGCGCGTCACATGGCTACACTGGTGGGCCAGCCCGTCGGCGGGCTCGTCGGCTATCGGGTCCGGCACGAGACGATGGTCAGCTCGGCCACCAGGATCGAGGTGCTCACCGAAGGGATCCTGACCCGCCTGATTCAAGCCGACCCCACCCTCGATGGTGTGGGACTCGTGATTTTCGACGAGTTTCACGAGCGAAGCATTCACGCCGACCTCGGCCTCGCCCTCACTCTCCACACCCGCGCACTGGTTCGCAACGACCTCCGCGTCATGGCGATGTCCGCCACGCTGGACGGTGGCCCGGTGGCGGCCCTGCTCGGCGGGGTTCCGGTGCTCACCAGCCCCGGCAAGGCCTACCCGGTCGAGACCCGGTATCGCCCGCGACGCCCGTCCGGACGGCTCGAGAGCGCGGTAGCGAGCGCGGTGCAGGAGGCGCTCCGCGAAGAACCGGGTGACCTCCTGGTCTTCCTCCCCGGCGCCGGAGAGATCCGGCGCGCTGCCGAGCTGCTGCGGCCGACGGTTTCGGCGGACCTGGTGCCCCTGTACGGCAATCTCTCCGGGGAGGAGCAGGACCGGGCCATTCGCCCGAGCCCGCCAGGCCGCCGCAAGGTGGTGCTCGCCACCTCCATCGCCGAAACCAGCCTGACGATCGAAGGGGTCCGGGTGGTGATCGATGCCGGGCTCTCGAGGGTGCCCCGCTACTCGGTCCGTTCGGGGATGGCTCGCCTGGTCACGGTCCGCGTGTCCCTGGCCTCGGCCGACCAGCGGAGGGGCCGCGCGGGTCGCCTTGGTCCCGGCGTGTGCTACCGCCTCTGGTCGGCGCAGGAGGAGGCGGCCCTGCTTCCTCGCTCGTTGCCGGAGATCCTGGAGACCGACCTCGCACCACTTGCACTCGAGCTCGCGGTGGCAGGCGTCGGCGACCCGGCTCAGCTGTGCTGGCTCGACCCGCCGCCCGAGGCGGCGTTGGCCGAGGCACGTGATCTGCTCAGACAGCTCGGCGCGTTCGATGGGGCGAGTCGGGTCACGCCGCACGGCCGGCGTCTCTCGCGGCTGGCGCTGGCCCCCCGCCTGGCTCACATGGTCATACGCGGCAGCGAGATGGGAGATCGAGCGACGGCGTGCGAGCTGGCCGCTCTGTTGAGTGAGCGGGATGTCCTCCGAGATCGGGACGGTGTCCCCGATGCGGACATCCGAAGCCGGCTGGACCTGCTGAGGGGAACCGTGTCGCGCAGCGACGTGGATCGGGACACCCTGCGCCGGGTGAAGCGAGAGGTGGAGGTGTGTCGGGGTGCCGCGAGCCGGCCGGCGCCGCGCGCCGTTACCGTCGATCCGGGAGTGCTGCTGGCGCTGGCCTATCCTGATCGAGTGGCTCAGCGACGCCCGGGCGGCACCGATCGCTATCTGCTCCGCAACGGTTTGGGCGGCCGAGTCCGGCCCCAGGCGCTGGGTACGCAGGACTACCTGGTGGCCGCGGAGCTCGACGGACGGCTTCCCGAGAGCGAGATCCTGCTCGGCGCGCCGATGTCACTGGCTGACATCCGTGTGCTCTTTGCCGACGACATCGTCCAGGAGTCGGTGGTCGAGTGGGATCCCGAGGCGGAGGCGGTTCGGGCAGTGCGGCGCGAGCGGCTCGGCGCCCTGGTGCTGCGCGAAGGGGCTCTGGGCGATCCCGAGCCCGAGCGGGTGACGGATGCGCTGTTGCAGGGTATCAGAAGGCGGGGCCTCGATCGGCTTCCCTGGTCCGAGGCGGCGGTGGGGATTCGACAGCGGATCGCATTCCTTCGGCGGCTCGACGAGGGCTGGCCGGACCTGAGCGACGCGGCGCTGGAGGCTCAGCTCCCGGACCGGCTTGCCCCGTATCTGGTGGGACTCAGGAGGCTGGACGATCTCCGGGGGGTGGACTGGACCGAGGTGTTGCTGACAGGGCTGAATCGCGAGCGGCGGGCCGCCCTCGACCGTATGGCTCCGACTCACGTAACGGCGCCGAGCGGTTCGCGTCTTCCGGTCGACTATGCGGACCCCGCGTCGCCGGTTCTCGCGGTACGGCTGCAGGAGATGTTCGGGCAGCGCGATACGCCGACACTGGCGGACGGTGCGGTACCGCTCACGCTGCACCTGCTTTCGCCGGCCGGACGGCCGGTTCAGGTGACGCGTGACCTCGCGGGATTCTGGCGGAGTACCTACTTCGAGGTGAAGCGGGATCTGAAGGGCAGGTACCCTCGCCACCACTGGCCCGATGACCCCCTGGAGGCCACCCCGACCCGGCGGGTCAAGCCGCGGAAGTGACGGGGAACCGGGGCCCGGTTCGGGGTGTTAGGTCGGAGCCGGACAAGCGGTTGGCGGGATTGAGCGTGCAACGTTTCGGCAGGGCCGGACATCTGTGCTCCCACAGCGGTAGGAGAGCCGGGTCTCGAGGTTCGTCCTTTTAAGTTGTTTTCTGACATCGGCTTGTCGGTCAGGGCCAGCGTGGTGGTCGGATCGGCGGGCAAGAAGAGGAGCCACAGTGGCAGGTACCAAGCGTGCGCGCGGGCGCCGTCCGGCACGGGCGAGCCAGCTTCCCAAGGCGGTAGACGAGGGCCGGGAAAGCCTGGATTTCTACCTCCAGGAGATCAGCCGCATCCCCCTTCTCAGGGTGGAGGAGGAGACGGCTCTGGCGCGGCGCGCGTTCAAGGGCGACATCGAGGCACAGGAGCGACTGGCGCGTCACAACGTACGCTTCGTGGTCTCCGTCGCCAAGAAGTTCCAGAACCGGGGCGTGCCGCTCATGGATCTGATCGGCGAAGGCAACGTGGGGCTGATGACGGCCGCCCGGAAGTTCGATCCGGACCGGGGAGTGAAGTTCATCTCCTATGCGGTCTGGTGGATTCGCCAGGCGATCCAGGCGGCCATCGCGCGGCATGGCCGGCCGGTTCGGGTCCCACTCAATCGAACCGCGGACCTCAACCGGCTCGGCCGGGCGACGGTCCTGCTCACCGAGCGGCTCGGCCGGGCACCCACGACCGACGAGCTCATGTCCGCGACTGGACTGACCAGGGATGCGGTGCGCTCGCTCAGCGCTCTGCACATCGAGGCGATGCGCCTCGACCACCCGGTGCGCGAGGCGGACGACCGGGGGCAGCTCGAGCGCTTCGTCCCGCTGGCGCAGGAAGGGACCGACGCGAACACGCTGGCCAACAGCCGGACTCACGATCTGGAGACGGCGCTCGCGGCCCTTCCGCCCCGTGACGCGAAGGTGCTCCGGCTCTACTTCGGCCTAGACGACGGGAAGAGCCGCACCCTGGAGGAGATCGGCCGGATGATGGGCGTCACCCGTGAGCGGATCCGGCAGCTCCGGGACCGGGCGCTCCGCCAACTCCGGGAGCAGCACGGCGACAAGCTGCGCGAGCTCGCAGCCTGACTCGTTTTCCTCGCTGAAAGCGAATGCCCCATTGGAGGTTGCTGCCTCCGGTGGGGCATTTCCTTACGCCGCTGCCAGTACTGGCACTGGACACGGCGGTGCGGACATCAGATACTTACTCACCCCCCTGACACACCCGTCCGGTCGATCGGTCGAAAGCCCGGTCTCCCCTTGTTGTGAGGTCCCTGTGACGCGACTCCGTACGCGGAGAATCCGGGTGATCCTGAGTGAATATTTCGAGCTCTTTCTCACCACCGTGGGCATCCTGGTCGCCATCAGCGTGACCTTGTCCGAGCTCCCGGGCGGCGAGAAGGGTCTCGCGCTCACGTTTCTCGTCTGGCTGCAGGGATTCATTCTCTGGGCGGTGCACCGGCACAACTGGTTCCGCCGCCAGGCGCTCCTCCGGCAGATGCGGCTCATGCTCCAGGATCGGGTCAACAACCAGCTCACCGTCATGCTCAGTGTGGCCGAGATTCGCGGGCGGGCGATGAGCGAGTCCGACCAGGCTGATCTCGAGGCGGCGGTCGCCGCGGCGCGCACGGTCTCGGTGGAGATCGAGAACCTCTCCTTCGAGTCGCTCCGCCGCTGGGAGCACCGCTATGGCCGGTACCTCCCGACCATGTCCTGACTCGCCTCCGGCACGACCGATAGCGTTTTGCAGCACGCCTCGGCGCCCTTCTTGGGCGCCGAGGCTTTTTCCTGGCTGGGAGCCCGGCTCGGTCACTTGCGTCTAAGGCCTTGTCGCAACATGAGTTGAGGTATACGGTCTTACGGGTGAAACAGGGCTCGCCCAGCCATGACGTCGGGACTGGATATTGCTCCGCGCGAAAGAGCGATGAGTGTCCCCAGCCAGATGTCTCTCCGCCGGATTCCGAACTGCCTGCACCTCACCATCCGCATCGCCTATGCGAGCGCGTGGGAGGCGCTGGTCAGGACGCATACCGATCAGGCGGTCCAGTTCCTGAACGAGTTCGCCCCGCGCCTCCCTCCGCTCGCGGCGCTCGAGCTCTATTTCCGCGT
>DASSML010000457.1:0-4578 GCA_035688895.1 Gemmatimonadales bacterium | reverse complement strand
CGCGGGCTGAGTCCCGACCATACCCTGGTCCTGCTCAACGGCTGGCGCCGCCACCAGACCGCACTGGTCAACAACTTCACCTACGGCATGGGCGCCGGCTCCAGCGGCGTGGACCTCAATGCCATCCCGTCGAGCGCGCTGGACCGGATCGAGGTGCTGCGGGACGGCGCCGCCGCCCAGTACGGCTCCGACGCGATCGCCGGCGTGGTCAACCTGGTGCTCAAGGACGGGGCCTTCACTCCGTTCGTGAACGGTGACGTGGGCCAGTACGTCAGCCCCGACTATCCCGACGACGGCACCACCGTGAACGTGAACGGCGGCTGGGGTATCGGACTCGGGGCCGGCTCGCTCGGCCTGTTCGGGGAGTTCCGCGACCGGCAGCCCACCAACCGGGCCTGGGCCGACCCGTTCGAGGTCGCCGGCACCGGCATTCCCGACGAGATCAACGACAAGGGCCAGGTGGTCCACAAGAACAACCCGGTGGAGCAGCCCAACCACCACTGGGGCGACGGGCTGGAGCGCGACGCGCTCACCTTCGCCAACTTCCGGATGCCGGTCGGGAACAGCGGGACCGAGATCTACAGCTTCGGGGGGTACAGTCACCGGAACGGCATCGGGAATCCCTACCGCCGGTACTTCGACAGCGCGCGCAACTGGGAGGACATCTATCCCCTGGGCTTCCTTCCCGACATTCAGGGGTTGGTGACCGACTACTCCGCGGCCGGCGGCGTTCGCGGGCTGGTCAAGGGCTGGAGCTACGAGCTGGGCACCGAGTTCGGCCACAACGATTTCGACTACCACATCAACGGGACCCTCAACGCCTCGCTCGGACCCTGCCTCGACACGCCCTGCGCGCCGGGCAATGACGGCATCCTCGGCACCGCCGACGATCCGGGAATCCCCAACCAGCAGGACTTCTTCGCGGGACGGGTGCTGCGGGAGGAGTGGATCACCGCACTCAACATCGCCAAGCCGGTGGAGCTGGGCCTGCCGAACCCGGTGAACCTGGCGTTCGGGACGGCTTTCCGGCGCGAGCGGTATGCCATCCGGCCCGGTGAGCTGGCGTCGTACATCAACGGTGGGCACGTGGATCAGACGGGCTCGGGCGACCTGGCGCCGGGCGGATCGCAGTCGTTCCCGGGCTTCGCCCCGGGAGACGCGACCGATCGGCATCGGAACAACTTCGGCTTGTATGCCGACGCGGAGACGAATCTGTCCGAGAAGGTGCTCACCGAAGTGGCGGCGCGGTTCGAGGACTACAGCGACTTCGGCAGCCGGGTGAGCTTCAAGGGCTCGGTGCGCTACCAACCGTCGCGCAGGGTGACGCTCCGCGCCGGGGCCAGCTCGGGGTTCCGGGCGCCCGGCCTGAGCCAGGTCGCCTTCAGCAAGGTGGTGACCAACGTCATCGGGGGCCAGTTCATCGACGTCGGACTCTTTCCGGCGGACAACCCGGCCGCCCTGGCACTGGGCGCAAAGCCGCTCAAGGAGGAGACGGCATACAACCTGAGCGCGGGTGTCGTGCTCACGCCGGTGGACAACTTCACCGTCACCGTCGACTACTTCCACATCCGGATCAACGACCAGATCCTGCTCGGCGCGACGTTCGACGACGAGGCGACGGTGAACATTCTCGCCGCTGCCGGAATCACGAACATCGGCGGGGTGCAGTACTTCACCAACGGCCTCAACACCCGCACTCAGGGCGTGGACGTCACGGCCAACTATCGCGTTCCTGCCGGCCGGACGGGTACCCTGGACCTCAACGCGGGCTTCAACTGGACCCAGAACCGGATTCTCGACGTCGATCCGCTTCCCCAGGTGCTGATCGACGCCGGCTCCACCGAGCCGGGCCTGCTGGATTCGGTGACGGCCATCGGCATCGAGGACGAGCGCCCCGACTGGCGCGGCACCCTGCAGGCCAACCTCACCCTGGGCCGGTTCTCGAGCCTGGGCCGGTTCTCCTACTATGGCGGGTTCAGCTCGGCCCAGCCCGGCTTCTGCGATCTGTGCCGGGAGAATTACGGCGGCAAGGGCCTGGCCGATGCGGAAGTGGCGTATCAGTTCAACCTGATCAAGCTGGCGGCCGGCGTGCGCAACATCTTCGACGTCTACCCCGACCAGCCGAGCTCCACGGTCGTCGTGGACGACGCCGGCGACACGGCCAAGGACTTCAACAACAACTTCGGCACCTTCCCCTGGGCGGCCGCGTCACCGTTCGGGTACAACGGGCGGTATGTGTACGCGCGGACGGAGGTGCAGTTGGCGTGGTAGCGGTGGCTCAGTAGCTCAGCGGCTCTGTGGCTCGGTAGCTCCGACAAACAGAAACCCTCCGGATGGCGGCGCCACCGGAGGGTCTCTATTTCGGCCGAGCCACCGAGCCACCGAGCCACCGACCTACCGAGCTACCGAGCCACCGTGCCACCCCTTCACCTCTTCGCCGTCGCCAACGCCGCACCGAAGAACACAAACGTCGCGCCGCCGACTCGGTTCATCGTTCGTCCGCCGCGCTCGGAGCCCAACCAGCTTCGGGCGCGCTGCGCGCTCAGGGCGTATCCTGAGTGGATCAGGACCACCAGGCTGCTGTAGGTCAGCACCAGCACGGCGAACTGCGGGGCCATCGGGCGCGCGTGGTCGAGGAACTGGGGGAAGACGGACAGGAAGAAGAAGATCGCCTTCGGATTGGTGAGCTGCAGCGACAGTCCCTCCACGAACCGCCGGCCGAAGCCTGTGGGCGCCGCGGGGCCGGCCACGATCGGGGTGGGGGGCGAGCGCCAGAGACGGATGCCCAGGTAGACCAGGTAGGCCGCTCCCACGTACTTCATCACCGTGAACGCGGCGGCCGAGGCGGCGAGCAGCACGCCGAGGCCAGTGGCCGAGAGTGTGGCCACCGCCAGGGCGCCGGCCGAGATGCCGAGGATCCCGCCGAAGGTCCCGCGGAAGCCGTGGCGCAGCGCGTTGGTAAGCGTCATGACCACGCCCGGACCCGGACTCAGCACCGTTGTGGCCGCCACCAGCAGGAAGACCGGGTAAAGTGGGATCATGCGCGCTCCGGAAAGGCCGTGGGCCCGGGGTCTCGGACACGACGGGCGCTCGGGTCGATCGGTTACAGCGACGGTCTCCGCTCAGGCGGAGACCTCCAGCCCGTCGCGGAGCGACGAGGGTCCGGCCGCCAGCATTTCGATGAACCGGCGCAGGTACGCCGGCGGCTGGCGGTCCAGGACCACCGCGTGCCACTGCCTGGTGAGCCCGGACCGGCCGAGCCGCACCGCCGCGAGGGTGCCCGCGTCGAGGTGGGGCTGTACCGCCCACCGCGCGAGGATGGTCACCCCGACACCTGCCTTGGTCATCTCGATGATCGCCTCGGTGAGCTGGATGCCGGAAACCCGGGCGGGGGAGACGCCGTCCTGGGTGAGGAAGTCACGCACGACCGAGGAGACGCTGGGCGGCAGGTCGTAGGTGATGAGGTGCTCGGTCGCCAGGTCGGCGGGGCGCACCTGGCTCCGGCGGGCCAGCCGGTGCCAGGGGGCGGTGGCCAGCACCATCTCGTCCTTGAACAGCGGGAAGTACCGCAGCCGAGGGTTCGGCTCTTCCGAGTGCACGATGCCGAGATCGATGCGGCCGTCCAGCAGCGCGGCGACGGGGTTCCGGGTGGCGTCGGGGACGATCTGCACGTCGATGTCGGGATAGTGGGCGCGGAAGGGTGCCAGGACCGGCGGCAGCCAGTGGTAGCAGGTGTAACACTCGGTGCTGAGCCGGATCACGGCGGTGCGGCCAGCCGCCTGGCTTCTCAGTGCCTCCTCCGCCTGGACCAGGTCGGGGACGACCCGCCGGGCGGATTGGAGCAGCCGCTCGCCGGCCGGTGTCGGCACCATCCGTTTGCCCAGGCGGTGGAACAGCGGCAGGCGCAGACGCCCCTCGAGCTGCAGCAGCTGGTGGCTCAGGGCCGACTGGGTGAGGTGCAGGTGCCGGGCGGCCTGAGTGAGCGTCCCATGCTCGGCGACGGCCAGGACCAGCTGCAGGTGCCGAATCTCGAGGATCATGGGGCCTCCGTCCGCCAAAGGTGGGGCAACGGCCGCCAGCGGGCCAACGCATAGTTTACGTCATATCCATGAATTTCGCTCATGGCGGCTCGTTCGCCTCGCATTCGACCCTGGCCTCGGCCGACCCTACCTTCGACCTGTCCCCCTCACCGGAGCCAGTCATGCAGCCCGCGGCCGTCGCCTTCCCCGCGTACGACTTCTACACCACGGACCAGCTGCTCGAGGCCTACCGGGAGGGACCCGAGCGGCTGCGCGCCGCCAGCGCGGGGCTCTCGATGGAGCAGATGCGGGCCCGTCCCCGGCCGGGGAAGTGGTCGATCCTGGAGATCCTGTTCCACGTGACCGACTCGGAGCTCTCAGGCGCGATGCGGGTCCGCTACGTCATGGCCCAGCCCGGCATCCGTCTGCCGAGCTACGACCAGGATCTCTGGACCGCCAAGCTCCGCCACAACGAGGCCGACCTGGCGCTGCTGGACGACATGATGGCGCTGTTTCGGCTGTTGCGCCGGGTGACCGGGCGGATCTTCACCGCCGCTCA
>DASSML010000456.1:0-4073 GCA_035688895.1 Gemmatimonadales bacterium | reverse complement strand
GCTCAAGCGCCGCCACCGGCAGGAGCTCGAGGCCGCCGGCGTGAAGCTCCAGCGGTTCCGTCCGCTCGCGGTGCGCAATCTGGTGCGGATCTACCGACGCACCCACCGCCGGGCCATCGTGATCGACGGCCGGATCGGCTTCACCGGCGGTGCGGCGATCTCGAAGAAGTGGGTCGGGGACACCCGCACGGCCCACGAATGGCGCGACAGTATGACCCGGGTGACCGGCCCACTGGTCAACGGCGTGCAGTCCGCCTTCGCCACCAACTGGATTTACTGCTGCGGCGAGGCCATCGCGGGGCCACGGTTCTATCCGGTCCACGACCGCGGCGAAGGCCCCTGCGGCGTGAGCGTGGTGAGCTCCCCCTCCGACGCGATGCAGCCGATCCGGCTGCTCTTCTGGCTCAGCTTCACCAACGCGCGCGAGCGGCTGTGGATCTCCAACTCCTACTTCATCCCCGAGCCGCATCTGCGCGACGCCGTGAAGGAGCGGGCGCGCGCCGGGGTGGACGTCCGGATCGTGGTGCCGGGCAATCACACCGACGCCATTCCGGTGCAGCTTGCGGGGAAGAGCTACTACCAGGAGCTGCTGGAGGCGGGCGTTCGCATCTTCGAGTATCAGCCCTCCATGATGCACGCCAAGACGGTCATGGTGGACGATGCCTGGTCCGTCGTCGGCAGCGCCAACATGGACGAGCGCAGCATGGAGCTGAACGAGGAGAACGTGCTCGGCATCGCCGACCGCGAGGTGGCACGCTCGATCACCGAGGGGGTGGAGCGGGACATCGAGCGATCACGGGAGGTGCGGCTGGAGGACTGGTCGAAGCGCCCCTGGTGGCAGCGCGGCTTGGAGACGATCGCTAAGACGCTCATCGAGCAGTACTGAGATCGTCGTGCGTGGTGGGATCGTGCGGCCGTTCACCACGAAGGCACGAGGGCACGAAGGACTCCCTGCCATTTCCCAACACCGCTTCATGCCGCGTGGGAATGCTCCGCTAGGAAGCTTTGTGGGTGCGCTGGGCCAGCTTCAGTGCATCACCTGAGCGTTGGGGCCCGCCGAAACGCACCCACAAGAATCCTGTTTGAACCCCTCGAGCGCGGCATGAGACGTCTGCCCGGCCGACCTGGGAGTCCTTCGAGTCCTTCGTGCCTTCGTGGTGAACGGCCGCACCGACTATTCCCGCAGGTCATCCCCCCGCAATAGCCGCCACGACGGTAATCTCATCCCCGGCCGCCACGGGCGTTGAGAACCCGTTTTGAAACCGGATGTCCTCATCGTTGAGATAAAAGGTCACGAACGGATACGGCCCGCCATCCGGATCGCGCAGCCGGGGCGCGAGGGCCGGAAACCGATCGGCGATCTGGGCGACGACGTCGCCGAGGGTGGTGCCGTCCGCCTCGATGGTGGACTGTCCGTCGGCCAGACGGGCGAGGACGGTGGGCAGGCTAAAGGTCACGGCCATGCAATGCCTCCAGTTCGCGGAGTCGGGGAGCGATAACGGGCGACTCGGGCAGTGCGCCCTGGAGCGCCTCGACGGTCTTGAGTCCGTTGCCGGTGATGCAGAGGACCACCTCGTCCTCGGGGCGGAGCCGGCCGGCGCGGGCCAGCGCCAGCGCGCCGGCGACGGTCGCCCCACCCGCCGTCTCGGTGAAGATCCCCGAGGTCTGGGCCAGCAGCCGGATGCCGGCGACGATCTCGGCGTCGGGGACGCCGGCCACCCAGCCGCCGGTCCGGCGGATCGCCTCGGCGGCGAAGCGCCCGTCGGCCGGATTGCCGATCGCGATGGAGCGCGCGATCGTGTTCGGCTGCACCGGCTCCAGCTGGTCGCCGCCGGACTCCACCAGCCGTACGATGGGGGCGCACCCGTCTGCCTGGGCACCGAAGAGCCGGGGCGCGGGCCCCGACACGAGTCCCGCCCGCGCGAACTCGGCGAACCCCTTGTCGAGCTTGGTGAGCAGCGAGCCGCCAGCCATCGGCGCCACCACTGCCGTCGGGGTGCGCCAGCCGAGCTGCTCGCAGATCTCGAACGCGACGGTCTTGGAGCCCTCGCCGTAGTACCCGCGCAGGTTGATGTTGACCAGGCCCCAGCCATAGCGATCGGCCGCCTGGGCGCAGAGTCGGTTCACGTCGTCGTACGTGCCGCGCACCCGGACCAGCCGGGGGCCGAACACCGCCGTGCCCACCACCTTGCCCAGCTCGAGATCGTGGGGAATGAAGATCCAGGCGGGAAGTCCGGCCCGAGCAGCCTGTGCGGCGACCGCGTTGGCGAGATTGCCGGTAGAGGCACAGCCGACCGTGTCCAGGCCGAGCGCGCGGGCCGCATTGAGCGCGGAGGCGACCACCCGGTCCTTGAACGAGAGCGAAGGATGGGAGACGGCGTCGTTCTTGAGCCAGAGCCGCGCCACGCCAAGCGCGCGGGCCAGCGCGGGCGACTCCACCAGGGGCGTGAAGCCGCTGTCCAGCGAGAGCGCTGGCTCGCCCTCGAACGGCAGCCACTCGCGGTAACGCCAGAGGGTCTGCGGTCGGGCCGAGATCGTGTCGGCGTCGGGGAGGGGGCGGTCGGGGTCGTAGCTCGGCTCGAGCGGGCCGAGACACTCGCCGCACACCGCCTCGGGGGCGGCAGGGTACCGCGTGCCGCACAGCCGGCAGGCCTGGGGCAACGCCCGGAGTGCCCGATCAAGCTCGGGCGCGAGGAGGGTCGTCATGCGCTGGTTCTCCCGCCTCGGCCCGCACGCGGCACCGGCCTAACGAAAAAGCGCCCGGTGCCAAAAAGACACGCGGGACGCGAGGCTTTTTAGCATTTGTTTAACGTGGCTGCAATACGCCGCAAATGACCACGAGCTTCAGTTGTCCTAGCCCACGTTAGCCAGATCCCGCGGGAGGCGCAAGAGCCGTCGGGCTCACCAGTCGCGATCGCCTTTGTTGGATTGCTTGTTCCGGCGCCCTTCGTGGCTGGTAAGCTGCTGCCGCTGCACCGCTTCGAGGAGGCGCCGGGCCTCCTCGGGAGTCAACTCCTCCACCGACTCGCCTTCGGCCGAGCCGAAGCCGCCGCCGGCCATCGCCCCGACCGCCGCATCCGGATTCCCCTCGTAGCCGGGCACGTTCATGTTGCCCTGCCCGTAATCGGCGTTGCGCCCACGACCCGACGAGCCGCCGCTGGTGCGGTCGTCGCCCAGGCGGCGCAGCGCGATCTCGAGATTCCACTTGGCGTCCTGGTCCCCCGGATCGAGTCGCAGCGCGCCCTCGAACGCCTCGGCGGCCCGGTAGAGCGGGTCGGGGGTCCCGGGCCTCTCTTCCGCGGCGCGGACCATCGAGTTGCCGAGGTTGAAGAGGCTGCGCTGCCGGAGAGCGGCGTCGCGAGCGGCCGAGCGGAACTGCTCCGCGGCCTCGTCGTAGCGCTCGAGGCGATACAGTGCGCTGCCCGCGTCGAACGCGAGCCGCGCCGACGTGTCGCCGCTCTGCGCCGCATGGAAGACGCCGTAGGCCTCGCCGTACTTGCCCTGGTGGTAGAGCCGCTCGCCGCGGTTGGCAGCCGAGCAGGAGACGAGCAGCGATGAGCCGACCACGATGGCGAGCAACGGTGCTGCCGCACTCAACCCGTTCGGCCCCGCCTCGACAACGCGCCCCTGCGCCCCTGCGCCCCTGCGCCCCCGCGCCGCCACGCCCCGCCGCCCCATCACCTCCGCCCACATCAGCAGCATCACCGCCACCGCCAGCGGCCACTGGAATCGGTCGGCCCGCTCCGACGCCTTCCGCGCGGACAGCACGCGAGGCCGCACCGCGTCGAGGCCGGCCTCGAGCCGGTGCATCTCGTTCGCCCTGTCCCAATGCGCGAACGCGCCGCCGCTCGTCCGGGCCGACCGCTGCAGGTCGCCCTCCTCCAGGCGGGAGACGACGATCTGCCCGATATGGTTCCGGTGGAACTTCTCCGGTGCCTCCGAGCTGTCCGCCGGCACCGGCCCGCCGGCGGCAGTTCCGACACCCACGGCGAAGACCGGCAGGCCCTGGCGCCGGAGCTCGCCGGCGGCATCGTCCATGTCGCCCTCGCCGCTCTCGCCGTCGCTCAGCACCA
>DASSML010000455.1:0-2191 GCA_035688895.1 Gemmatimonadales bacterium | reverse complement strand
CACCGGCAGGAGCACGGAATGCACGGCCATAGCCTGGACACTGGCCCGAGCGCGCATGCCGGGCCTCGCCAGGCGACGACGGCCTGTGACCCGGAGCCTCGGCCGACGGACCCCACCCTGCAGGATCCCAACTGCGTCTTCCAGATCCTCACCCGCCACTTCGAGCGCTACACGCCGGAGATGGTGTCGGAGGTATGCGGCTGTACGCAGGAGGAATTCGTGCGGGTGGCGGAGCTGCTCTGCGACAACTCCGGCCCCGAGCACACCACCGCGATCTGCTACGCCCTCGGCTGGACCCAGCACACCACCGGGGTGCAGATGATCCGCGCCGCCGGCATCCTCCAGCTCCTGCTCGGCAACATGGGCCGGCCGGGTGGCGGGATCATGGCGATGCGGGGCCACTCCACGATCCAGGGATCGACCGACGTCTCGACGCTGTACGACAGCCTGCCCGGCTATCTGCCCCAGCCCTGCGCCGACGAGCGGCACGAGCGCCTCGATACCTACGTCGAGGACGAAGGCCAGGTCACCGGGGGCTGGTCCCACTTCCGCAAGTACATCGTGAGCCTGCTCAAGGCCTGGTACGGCCCGGCCGCCACGCCGGCGAACGAGTTCGGCTTCGCCTGGCTGCCCCGCCCCGATGCCGACTACTCCCAGCTCCCCTACTTCGATCGCATGGCGAAGGGGGGAGTGAAGGGCTACTTCCTCTTCGGGCAGAACCCCGCCGGGGGCGCCCCCAACGCGCGCCTCCACCGCGCCGGCCTCCGCAACCTCGACTGGCTGGTGGTGGTGGACTGGTTCGAGATCGAGAGCGCGGTCTTCTGGCGGGACGACCCGGAGGGGCCGCCGGCGTCGGAGAATAAGACCGAGGTCTTCTTCCTCCCCGCCGCGAGCTCGCCGGAGAAGGAGGGCAGCCTCACCAACACCCAGCGGATGCTGCAGTGGCACGACAAGGCGCTCGACCCCATGGGCGACAGCCGCTCCGATGCCTGGTACCTCTATCACCTGGGCCTGCGGCTCAAGCAGCTCTACGCCGGGTCCACCGATCCCCGCGACCAGCCGCTGCTCAACCTCACCTGGGACTACGGGCGCGACCATCCCGAGCAACTGCCCGACGGCACGACGAGCCGGATCGCCGACGAGCCGGACCTGGAGAAGGTCCTGATGGAGATCAACGGCTACTGCACCGACGAGATCGATCCCCACACCGGCCGGCCCCGGCTGGTGTCCGGATACGGCGAGCTGGCGGACGACGGCTCGACCGCGTGCGGGTGCTGGATCTACAGCGGCGTCTACCCGGAGCCGGGCCGGAACCGCGCGCGGGAGCGCAAGCTGGGCGCGAACCCGCTGCAGCCCGATTGGGGCTGGGCCTGGCCGGCGAACAAGCGAGTGCTCTACAATCGCGCGTCGGCGGCGCCCGACGGGCGGCCGTGGTCGGAGCGGAAGAAGCTGGTCTGGTGGGACCCGGAGGCGGAGCGCTGGGTGGGCCACGATGTCCCCGACTGCGATGTCGATCGCCCGCCCGACTACCGTCCGCCGCCCGGCGCCACCGGGACGGACGCCATCGCCGGCGACCAGCCGTTCATCATGAAGCCGGACGGCGTCGGCTGGCTGTTCGCGCCGGGCAGCGTGCGCGACGGCCCCCTGCCCGCGCACTACGAGCCGGTCGAGTCGCCGCTGAGGAACCTGGTCTACCCCAAGCAGGCCACCAATCCGACGGTGCGCTACTTCGAGGGGCCGCTCAACCGGATCGCCCACACGCCGAGCGATGACTTCCCCATTGTGGCGACCACCTACCGCCTCACCGAGCACTACCTGAGCGGGCCAATGAGCCGGTTCAACAGCTGGCTCAACGAGCTGCAGCCGGAGATGTTCGTCGAGCTGAGCCCGGAGCTGGCCGAGGAGCACGGCATCGTGCACGGCGGGTGGATGACGGTCGAGACCGCCCGGCACCGGATCGAGGCCCGGGCGATGGTGACCCGGCGCCTCCGGCCGATGCGCATCGCCGACCGGGTGATCCACCAGGTCGGGCTCCCCTTCCACTGGGCCTTCTCCGGCGAGGTCGTGGGCGACAACGCCAACGACCTCACCTCGATCGTGGCCGACCCCAACGTCAGCATGCACGAGGTGAAGTCGTTCGCCTGCCGGGTGCGCGCCGGCCGGCGCGAGGGCGCCAAGGCGAAGCCCACGA
>DASSML010000454.1:0-7063 GCA_035688895.1 Gemmatimonadales bacterium | reverse complement strand
CGCAGGACATGCTGCCGCCCAGCTTCCGGAAGGTGGACCCCTCCAGCTCGCCGATCCTGTACTACGCGCTCCGCACCAAGACTCTCTCCATGGCCCAGCTCGACGAGTACGCCGAGACCGACCTGGCCCAGCGGCTGTCGACGGTGGACGGAGTGGCGCAGGTCCAGGTCTACGGGTCGCAGAAGTACGCGGTGCGGATCCAGCTCGATCCCCAGCAGCTGGCCGCGCGCAGCATCGGAATCGACGAGGTGGCGACCGCGGTGCAGAACGGCAACGTCAACCTGCCCACCGGGATCCTGTGGGGCACCGACAAGGCGTACTCGGTGGAGAGCCAGGGCCAGCTCACCGGCGCCAAGGACTTCGGCGAGCTGGTGGTGGCCTATCGCGACGGGGCGCCGGTGCGTCTGGGCGACCTGGGCAAGGTGCTGGACGGGGTGCAGGACACCAAGCGGGCCAGCTGGTACGACGGGGAGCCCTCGATCGTGCTGGCGATTCAGCGGCAGCCCGGCACCAATACCGTGGAGGTGGCGGCGCGGGTGCGGGCGGAGGTCGAGGCGTTCCGGCCGCAGATGCCGGCCTCGGTCGATATCACCAAGATGTTCGACCGCTCCGAGGGCATCGAGGCATCGGTGAGTGACGTCAAGTTCACCCTCCTCCTCGCGCTCTGCCTGGTGGTGATGGTGATCTTCCTCTTCCTCCGGAACCTCCGCGCCACCGCGATTCCGAGCCTCGCCCTTCCGATGTCGCTGGTGGGCACGTTCGCGGTCATGTACCTGCTTGGCTTCAGCCTCGACAACCTCTCGCTCATGGCGCTCACCCTGGCGGTGGGCTTCGTGGTGGACGACGCGATCGTGGTGCTGGAGAACATCGTGCGCCACATCGAGCGGGGCGAACCGGTCTTCGAGGCCGCGATCCGCGGGAGCCGGGAGATCACCTTCACCGTGCTCTCGATGACGCTCTCCCTCGTGGCGGTGTTCATCCCCGTGCTCTTCCTGGGCGGGCTGATCGGCCGGCTGTTCCAGGAGTTCGCGGTCACCATCGGCGTGGCGATCCTGGTGTCGGGCTTCGTCTCGCTCACGCTGACCCCGATGCTCTGCAGCCGCTGGCTCAAGCCCGGGGCGGAGCGGGAGCACCAGGGGCGGTTCTACCGGATGACCGAGCGGGCCTGGGACCGCTCGCTCGCGTGGTACGAGCGCACTCTGGCCTGGGTGATGGACCGGCGCGGCCTCGCCCTCGCCTTCAGCGTGCTCATCCTGATCGGGACGGTGGTGCTGGCCCGCACGGTGCCAAAGGGCTTCATCCCCAGCGAAGATCAGGGTCAGCTCCGCGCCACCACCGAGACCGCCGAGGGGACCAGCTACGACGCGATGGTGCGGCATCAGCAGGCGGCCGCGGCGATCGTGCGGGACGACCCCAACGTGTCGGGGTCGATGTCGTCTGTGGGGGCGGGCGGTCGGATCAGTACCGTGAACCAGGGATCGCTCTTCATCCGGCTCAAGGACCGGAGCGAACGCAAAATGAGCGCCGATGAGGTGGCCCGCTCGCTCACCCGGCAGCTTTCCACCCTGCCGGGAATGCGGGTCTTCATCTCCAATCCGCCGGTGATCAACATCGGCGGCCGGAGCTCCAAGAGCACCTACCAGTTCACCCTCACCAGCTCGGATGACGACGCGTTGTATCAGGGGGCGTCCGCGCTCGAGCGCCGGCTCAACGAAATTCCCGGTCTCGTCGGCGTCACCAGCGACCTGCAGATCAAAAACCCGCAGGTGCAGGTCCGGATCAATCGCGACCGGGCCTCGGCGCTCGGCATCGACGTGAATCAGATCGAGAACGCGCTCTACAACGCCTACGGCGCCCGGCAGGTCAGCACCATCTATACCCCAAACGACCAGTATTGGGTCGTGATGGAGCTGCTGCCCGAGTACCAGCGCGACCTCAGCGCGCTGGATCTACTGCACATCAGCGGCCGCCAGGGCGTGTCGGTCCCGCTCGGGAGCCTGGCGACGATCACGCCATCCACCGGGCCGCTCACCGTCAACCATTCCGGTCAGCTTCCCTCCGTCACGCTCTCCTTCGATCTGGAGCCGGGGGTGTCGATCGGAGACGCGGTGGCCCGGGTGGAGCGGGCCGCGGCGGAGGTGCTGCCCTCGACGGTGAGCACCAGCTTCGCGGGCACGGCCCAGGCGTTCCAGCAGGCGCAGAGCGGCCTGCTCGCGCTCCTGGTTCTCGCCATTCTGGTGATCTACCTGGTGCTGGGAGTGCTGTACGAGAGCTTCGTGCACCCGCTCACCATCCTCACCGGCCTGCCCTTCGCGGGCTTCGGCGCCCTGCTCGCGCTGGAGATCTTCCAGCTCGACCTGAGCGTCTACGCCTTCGTCGGGATCATCATGCTCATCGGCATCGTGAAGAAGAACGCGATCATGATGATCGACTTCGCGATCGAGGCCGAGCGGGAGCACCACAAGAGCGCCCACGACGCGATCATGGAGGCCGCCAGCGTCCGGTTCCGGCCGATCATGATGACCACCATGGCAGCCCTGATGGGTACGCTGCCGATCGCGCTGGGGCACGGGGCGGGCGCCGAGTCGCGCCGGCCGCTGGGTGTCGCGGTGGTGGGCGGGCTCGCATTCTCGCAGCTCATCACCCTGTACGTGACGCCGGTGTTCTACACCTACTTCGACGCGCTGCAGCAGCGGCTGGGCCGGCGGAAGGGGAAGGCGAAGGCGCGGGCGCGGGGCGAGGAGCCGGGCCCAGCCGGAGCGGTGGCCCGCTAGCGGTCGAGCCGCCCCCTCAGGGCCGGTCCCGGTCGGGGGTTGCTCCGGGACCGAAGCTCACGTCGGTCGTGTACCCGTCGACGCTCACGAGCGCGGGAAGCAGTCGCCGCGCGCTCTCCTCCGCGTGATGCGCCAGCGCCAGCTCGCCCGCCGTCGCGACCAGCTGCCGTCGGGCATACTGGAAGATGCTGTCGCGATCCGCCGGCCGGAACGGATTCCACAGGCCGCGCTCTTCGTCGTAGGTCTTGAGCTCGGTGATGTCGACGCCGAGGACCGCGGCCGGCGGAAGCGTGAGGTGGATGCGGCGACTCGACTCGTCGACCCGCACCTCGGTGCCTCGGTCGAGGTCGAACCCGGTGAGGATCCGTCCGGTCACCACCACCAGCGAGCGCTTGGTGGACCCGAGCCGGCTGTTCCGATACAGCACGACGTCGCGCAGCGTCGTCTCGCTCGTCACCAGACGGGCCACCTCGCGCATCCGCTCCACCACGACGCTCTGGGTGACGGTCGTGCTGCCAACTGGATGGGTGAAGACCCCCACCGCCGATCGGACCCTGCCCGCCACCAGGAGCACCACCACCACCGCGCCGCCGACCAGGAGGCCCACCAGCACCAGGGCCAGGGTCGCGGTCGGGAGCCGGCGGTCGCGCGGCTCGGGCCGGGGCGTCGTCACCCGAGGCTCAGCCGCATTCGTCCCGGAACCGTCGCGCGATGTCGAGACGGTTCTCCATGGCCCCGGATTGCGCCGAAATCCGCCAGGCGTAGTCCAGCCGGGTGGCCGCCGAGTCGGCGCCCCGCGCGACCGCGACCTTCCACTGCGCGCAGTAGGCCGGGAGCTCGCTCTCGATGATCCGGCGCGCCGTGGTGAGGCTCGCGAGGAAGGCTTCGCACCCACCGAACGCCGCGGCCTGCTGCCGGTGTACCGCTTCGTGTGCCTCGATCTCCGCCCGGAGCTCGGAGCGGCTGACATCGTCGCGAATCTCGGTCACAACCTGGCCCGAGTCGCATCGGGTGACGCCGAGGAAGTCGTCGGACCGGGCAGGACGCTGGGCGCGTGCCGGGCCGGCCGCGAGCGCGACCGTGCCCGCGGTCAGCAGGACGAGGCGGCGGAAGGCGGGCATCGGGCGCCGCTAGGGCCAGATTCCCAGCGCCCGCCGCACCACCACCAGCTCGCCCAGGTGGTAGGCGTTGTGATCGAGCACCAGCAGCAGCTCGCGCAGCAGGGTTTGCCCGCTGCCGTGGGGCAGCGGAGCGGTGAGGTCCATCGCCGGGTCCTGCGCCAGCCGGGCAAAGGCCTCACGATCGCGACGCAGGGCCGCGATGCTCCGGTCCCACGCCCTCGCGTCGGGCGGCTCGGCCGCGGGGGGCCAGTAGTCGTCCGGCCAGTGGCGCTCCTGATAGTCCGGATTCCGGCAGAAGTCGAGGATGTCCTCCTGGGCCAGACGCAGGTGCTCCAGGAGCTGCCACGGCGAATAGGGCAGCCCGGCCGGCGCGCGACCCCGGAACTCGGGGGCGATCCCGTCGACCACGCGGTGGAGGTCGGCGTGGGCATCGTCCCAGCCGAGGGCGCGCGCCAGCTGGGACCGGATCTCGGACTCGCTCATGACTCGAGGATACTACGTCTGCGTCGTCTTGGGACAAGACCACTCGATCCCGCCGACGCGCTCCACCACGGCGAACCGGATCCCGTGCTCGCCGCAGACATCCTCGAAGCGGTGCTGGGCCTCGAACGAGTTCCGGTTCCACACGTAGGTGGAGATCTCCAGCGTGCATCCCGGTTTGTTGGTGAACCGCCCTTGGGCGATCCGCCGGGCGAGTTCCTCGAGATCATCGAGCCCGACCGAGGGGCGTCCCGTCATGTGCGCTCCGAATTGCGGGTGAGAGCCTAGGCGACGTCGATCCGGCGGTAGCGGGCCTCGACCAGCTGATAGACCCCGTAGGCGACCAGGCCCAGCCCGGCCGCGGCCAGCGCCCAGCGGCCGAACCCAGCCAGGGTGAGCAGCGATTCGCGGACGCCGCCCGCCTGCCCGGGATCGTGGCGCGCCGCCGCCCGACCCAGCAGGAAGCCGATCAGGCCGAAGACGGCACCCCGGGCGGCGAGACCGAAGCGGCAGACGCCGACCAGCACCGACGCGGTGCCGGCCGACACTCGGGTCAAGGCGAGGTGACGGCCGAGCTTGGCCTTCCAGGCGCGATACAGCTGATACCCGCCATATCCCGCCACGGCGGCCGCGGCCACCCAGACCAGCAGCTCCCCGGCCGGGAGTGCGAACATCCTGGCGGTCCATCCGTTCGGGCCCCGCGAGCCCGCGTCTCCGCTACCCAGGCCGAGCCGGAACGCCGCCAGCGCCAGCGCGCCGTGGGCCAGGCCGCGCACCGCATTCCCGGCGCGCAGGGCCACGCCTTTGGCGCTGGTGCCGCGGCGCTCGGGATCGGTCGCCGCCTCGACCAGGCGCCAGAGCGCGTAACCGGCCAGGCCCGCCGCGATCAACAGCAGAATATGGCGCCCGAACGGCGCCTCGTGCACCGCCTCCAGGGCGCCCCGGGTATCGGTGGCTCGACCGCCGACCCATCCGAACGCCGCCCGCGCCGCGAGAAATCCGATCGTTCCGTAGAGCACGGCCTTGGCAGCGTACCCGACACGCGCCAGAACCTCGATCCAGGGCGCCACCTCGCGGACCGCGGTCCGGGCGGAAACCGTCACCGGCGCCTGCGCCGGGGCTTCGCTCCGGCGGCGATCTGGGCCATCGTGCGACCGGTCGTCACCGAGGTGCGATAACGCTCGACCGGATCGACGTCGGGGTCGGCGTACTCGTCCCGATGCTTGATGAGCAGCCACTGATTCTTGCGCCCGCTCCGCCGGGTGCGCACCAAGACCCACGAGCCGCGGAGCCGCTTCCCGCGAAGCTCGAACTTGAAGTCGCCCCTGCGGTGCCCGTCGCGCAGGCCGGCCAGCGGGTCGTCGGCGTCGCCCGCGTAGACGTAGGTACCCCGGTCCCAGAGCATCACCGTCCCGCCGCCGTATTCGCCCTCGGGGATCGTCCCTTCGAATGTGTTGTAGTCGATCGGGTGGTCCTCCACCTCGATGGCCAGCCGCTTGACGGCGGGGTCCAGGCTCGGGCCCTTCGGCACGGCCCAACTCTTCATCACGCCGTCCAGCTCCAGCCGGAGATCGAAGTGGAGGCGGGTGGCCTCGTGGCGCTGGATGACGTACGCGAGGCGGGCGGCCGGCCGTCGGGGTGTCGCCCCCTCGGGCTCTCGGGTGCGACGGAAGTCCCGCTTCCGCCGGTACTCGGCCAGTTGATCAGAGCGGTTGGGCATGGTGGATTGAAGGTAGGGGGCGCTCGTGACGCCGCCGTGACGTGGGTCGCGCCGGAGTGGTGGCGCGGCATTGCCGGAGCGTGGAGGGCGGACTGCTCGCGCGCTGGCCGGAGGCGACCATGTACTTCGAGCTGGGTCCACATCCCAACTAGGCGGGGTACGTCGTTATCGCCGGCACCGTGACCGACTACCTCGAGCGGCACGCGACGGCGCTCGGCCTCAACCTGACTGCCGCGGGACCGCTCCCCCAGCCAGACCCCACTGAGCCGCCCCGACGGGCGGCGTGGTTCAGAAGATGGTGTAGATGAAGGGCGCCAGGGCAGAGCCCTGGGCGAAGACCAGCAGCAGCCCGACCAGGAAGAGCACGATCAGGATCGGCGCCAGCCACCACTTCTTCCGGACCTTCATGTAGGCCCAGAGTTCACGGCCCAGTCCACTGGCCACAGGTCCTCCTCCAGCTGCGTTAGAACTGTCGGGTGAGATCGCCCCGCGGGGTCGTCCGGCGGTCGACCCATCCACTCGCCTTTCCCGGGGCCGAGCGGACGGCGTTGCTGCCGAAGAGCCGGCGGAGCAGGCCGACCGGGGTAATCACCAGGAAGTAGACCACGCCCATGAAGATCGGCGTGGTGGCCTTGGAGATGGCGTGGGCCATCCCCATCCATCCGCGCTGCACCGGACCCAGACGGGTCGGCACCAGCACCCCACCGAGCAGGAAGAGCCCGGCCAGGGTGCCGAGGACGATCGGCGCATACTCCCGCCCGCGCCACCAGGTGATGGCCGTGAGCACGCCGAAAGCGGCGGCCAGCGTGAGGCCGAACTTCCGGCCCTCGGCCGGCGTCAGTCGAGCGGGACCGCTTGCCGCCAATCTCCCTCCTCGCGCCAGGCCGGCTGCTCGGTCTTCGCCAGCAGGTAGGGCCACAGCACCAGATAATCGATGTTGGTCCGCATGAAGCAGCGGTAGGCATCCT
>DASSML010000453.1:0-7988 GCA_035688895.1 Gemmatimonadales bacterium | reverse complement strand
GGTACCGGCGGCGCGCATCCTGGAGACCGCCCGGCGCGAAGGCGTGGACCTGGTCGGGCTGAGCGGGCTCATCACGCCGTCGCTGGAGGAAATGCGGTTCGTGGCCGGGGAGCTGGAGCGCTCCGGCCTGGGCGTGCCGCTCCTGATCGGCGGAGCCACGACGTCACGGGTGCACACCGCCGTCAAGATCGCGCCGGAGTATCGGGGGCCCACCATCCATGTGCTGGATGCCTCGCGCGCGGTCGGAGTGGCGGGGAGCCTGCTGAGCCCGGGACTGCGCGACGCGTTCGCCGCCGGGGTGGCCGCCGAGTACCAGGAGATCCGCCGGGATCGCGCCGGCCGCCGGGCCGCGGAGTCGCGGCAGCCGATCGCGGCGGCGCGGGCCAACCGGCTGGTCCCCGACTGGAGCCGGACGCCGCCGGTGCCCTGTTTCGCCGGTGTCCGCAGCTTCGACGATTACCCGCTGCCGGAGCTGGTCGAGCGGATCGACTGGACGCCCTTCTTCCAGACCTGGGAGCTCGCCGGCCACTACCCGGCGATCCTCGACGATCCCGCCAAGGGCCAGGCGGCGCGCAGCCTCTTCGCCGATGCCTCCGCCCTGCTCGATCGGATCGTGCGGGAGCGGCTG
Source organism: Gemmatimonadales bacterium (assembly GCA_035688895.1). Lineage (GTDB taxonomy): Bacteria > Gemmatimonadota > Gemmatimonadetes > Gemmatimonadales > GWC2-71-9 > CAVVWJ01. Next base: position 7,360 of record DASSML010000453.1, on the reverse strand, counting down.
CTCCGGGCGCGCGGCGTGGTCGGCTTCTTTCCGGCGGCGGCCGTGGGAGACGACATCGAGGTCTACCGCCAACCCGACCGGCGTGAGCAGCTCGCGGTGGTTCACACCCTGCGCCAGCAGATGGCCAAGCAGCCGGGCCGGCCCAACCTGGCGCTGGCCGACTTCGTGGCGTCGGCGGACAGCGGGGTGACCGACTGGATCGGCGCCTTCGCCGTGACCGCGGGCCACGGCCTGGACGAGCTGGTCGCGCAGTTCCAGGCCCGGCAGGATGACTACAGCGCGATCCTGGCCAAGGCGCTGGCCGACCGGCTGGCCGAGGCCTTCGCCGAGGCGCTGCACCAGCGGGTGCGCCGCGAGCTCTGGGGGTATGCGCCGGAGGAGGCGCTGGCGAACGAAGACCTCATCCGGGAGCGCTACCAGGGCATCCGCCCCGCGCCCGGCTACCCGGCGTGCCCGGACCATACCGAGAAGGCGACCCTGTTCGCCCTGCTCGGCGCGGAGCAGCGCGCTGGCATCCGGCTCACCGAGAGCTTCGCGATGCTGCCCGGCGCCTCGGTAAGCGGCTGGTACTTCTGGCGCCCCGAGGCGCAGTACTTCGGCGTGGGCAAGATCGATCGCGACCAGGTGGAGGACTACGCCCGGCGCAAGGGGATGGATCTCGCCGCAGCGGAACGATGGCTCGCACCGAACCTCGCGTACGATGCCGAGGCGGAGGGACGCAGGGCCGCAGGGACGCAGGCGTGACAGCGAGCGTGCGTGCGTCCCAATCCCCCGTCGGCGCGACCCTGCGACTCTGCCACCCTGCGACCCTGCGTCCCTGAGCGATGCCCACCCTACGAGATCTCCTCGCCGACTCCCGCGTCCACGTGGTGGACGGCGCCATGGGCACGATGCTGTACGGCCGGGGCGTGTTCCTCAACGTGTGCTACGACGAGCTCAACCTGCGCCAGCCCGACCTGGTCCGGGAGATCCACCGGGAATACGTCCGGGCGGGCGCCGAGCTGCTGGAAACCAACACCTTCGGCGCCAACCCGGTGAAGCTGGCCAGCCACGGCCTGGCCGACGACACCGAGCGCATCAACTCGGCCGCGGCGGGGCTGGCGCGCGAGGCGGCCGGCGCCCGGGCGGCCGTGCTCGGCGCGGTGGGGCCGGTGGGTGTCCGGATCGAGCCGTTCGGCGAGCTCTCGGTGGACGAGGTCCGGCACCTCTACCGGCGGCAGGTGCGCGGGCTCCTGGCCGGCGGCGTGGACGGCTTCATCCTCGAGACCTTCAGCGACGTCAACGAGCTGGGGGCGGCGCTGGCGGCGGTGCGCGAGCTGTGCGACCTCCCCGTGATCGCGCAGATGACGGTCGGCACCGACGGGAAGACCCATTACGGCACCGATCCCGAGGTGTTCGGGCCGGCGCTGCAGGCGCTGGGTGCCGATGTGGTCGGCGTCAATTGCTCGGTCGGACCGCACGGCGTGCTGGAAGCGGTGGAGAAGCTCGCGCGGGTAGTCACCATCCCGCTCTCGGCCCAGCCGAACGCCGGCCTGCCGCGCGAAGTAGGCGATCGCAAGATCTACATGGCGTCCCCCGAGTACATGGCGAGCTACGCCCGGCGGATCGTCGAGGCCGGTGCCCGGTTCGTGGGCGGCTGCTGCGGGACGACCCCGGATCACATCCGCTCCATCGTGGGCTTCGTGCACAGCGTGTCGCCGCGCACGGTTCACGCCGTGGTCGGAGCGCCGCCGCAGGCGGTGGAGCTCGACGCCGTTCCGCTGGCCGAGCGCTCCCGGCTCGGCGCCAAGCTGGCGGACGGCCGCTTCGTGACCACGGTGGAGATCGTGCCACCGAAGGGGGTGGATCCGGCGCCGATGTTCGAGCAGGTCCGGCTGCTCAAGCAGGCGGGGGTGGATGCGGTCAACGTCCCCGACGGCCCCCGCGCTCAGAGCCGGATGGGCGCCCTCCTCGCGGGCCTCATGATTCAGCGTGAGGTCGGCATCGAGGCGGTGGTGCACTACGCCTGCCGCGACCGCAACCTGCTCGGCATGCTCTCGGACCTGCTCGGTGCGGCCGCCGCGGGCATTCGCAATCTGCTCATCGTCACGGGCGACCCGCCCAAGATGGGCCCGTACCCCGAGGCCACCGCGGTGTTCGATATCGACAGCATCGGGCTGACCAACCTGGTCTCCCGGCTGAATCACGGCCTCGACCCCGGCGGCAACCCGATCGGCGCGCCGACCCGCTACGTCATCGCGGTCGGCGTCAACCCGGCCGCGCCGGACCTCGACCGCGAGCTTCGCCGATTCGCCTGGAAGGTCGAAGCAGGCGCGGAATGGGCGATCACGCAGCCGGTGTTCGATCTGGAGCAGCTCGACCGATTCCTCAAGCGAGTCGAGGAATTCCGCATTCCGATCGTGGCCGGGATCTGGCCGCTGGTCTCCCTGCGCAATGCCGAGTTCCTGGCCAACGAGGTACCGGGCGTCTCGGTGCCCGACGAAGTCCTGGAGCGGATGCGGCGCGCCAGCGCCGAAGGCAAGGAGGCGGCCCTGGCCGAAGGCGTGCGCATTTCCCGGGAGATGCTCGCCGCGGTAGCGGAGCGGGTTCAGGGAGTTCAGGTCTCCGCGCCCCTGGGCCGGGTACCGGTGGCCCTGGATGTGATCGAGGCGGCGCCGATTGAACCGCTTACGGCCCGGGGATATAATCCCGGCACCTGAACCCTGCCGACCCGACCCGGAGCCACCCGATGCAGGACCTCCGCACCGCCGCTCCCGCCCTCACCACCCTCTCCGACGAAGAAGGCCTGTTCCGCGACTCGGTCCGCGAGTTCGCGGAATCCGAGGTGCGGCCCCTGGTGTCGAGCATGGACGAGGCGGCGCGGTTCGAGCCGACGCTCATCCCCAAGTTCTTCGAGCTCGGCCTCATGGGCATCGAGGTTCCGGAACGGTACGGCGGAGCGGGCGGCGGGATCTTCCTGGCCGCGCTGGCCATCGAGGAGCTCGCCCGGGTGGACGCCTCGGCCGCGATCTACGTGGACGTCCACAACACGCTGGTCAACAACGCCCTGCTCCGATGGGGCTCCGAGGAGCAGCACGCGCGCTACTTCCCGCGGGTCACCACCGGGATGCTGGGCGCCTTCGCGCTGTCCGAGCCTGGCAGCGGCAGCGACGCCTTCGCGCTCGCCACCCGGGCCGATCGGGTGGGCGACCACTGGGAGCTCACCGGCCGCAAGTTCTGGATCACCAACGGGGCCGAAGCCGAGCTCTTCATCATCTTCGCCAACACCGACTTCACCAAGGGCTACAAGGGGATCACCGGATTCCTGGTGGAACGGAGCTTTGCCGGATTCTCGGTGGGTAAGAAGGAGAACAAGCTGGGGATTCGCGCGTCGAGCACCACCGAGCTGATCCTGGAGCAGTGCGTGGTTCCCGAGACCAACGCGCTCGGCCCGGTCGGCCAGGGGTACAAGATCGCCATCGAGACCCTGAACGAGGGCCGGATCGGGATCGGCGCGCAGATGATCGGCGTGGCCCGGGGGGCGCTCGAGGCGGCCACGGCCTACGTCAAGGAGAGGCAGCAGTTCGGCAAGCCCATCGCGGAGTTCCAGGGCGTGCAGTTCCAGTTGGCTCAGATGGCCACCGACCTTGAGGCCGCTCGCCTCATGGTCTACAACGCGGCCCGGCTCAAGGACGCCGGTCTGCCCTTCCAGCAGCAGGCGGCCATGGCCAAGCTGTTCAGCAGCCAGGTGGCCGACCGGATCACCTCCAATTGCCTGGAGCTGTTCGGCGGGTACGGCTACTCCAAGGAGTACCCGGCGGAGAAGTACTACCGCGACGCCAAGATCGGAACGATTTACGAAGGCACCAGCAACATGCAGCTGCAGACCATCGCGAAGACCCTCCTCCGGTAGCCGGCCGGGCGCTCAGCGCCCGGCTGCGTCCAGTCCGCCCCGCCCCGCATTCAGGCTGAGGTACCTGGTGATCTCGGTCACCAAGGGGAACTCCCGGTCGGCTCGCCTCTTGCAAAGCTCCCGGAGGTGCCGGAAATGCTTGCCGCTCCGAAGCTTTCAGCTCCCGGCGGACGTCGTTCTAACTTCATGTTGTGACAAATCTTAGGGTTGACTTTGATGCTGGTTGGGGAAGATTCCTACGGGGATCCTGCTGTGGCTGCCCCGCCATAACCGGCCCAACGCCCGACATCTGGTACTCTGCCTGACCTCACGCACGGGAACGTACGTGGCGCTAGCCTCTCGTTTTGTTCGAATCGGACCCGCCGCCGCTCTGGTCGCGGCACTCGGCCTTTCACCGGTCGAGTCGCTTCACGCCCAGACCGATTCGTCCTGGCTGGCCGAGCGTATGGCCACCTGGTATAAGGCCACCACCCGTCGTGCCCCGGGCAACTGGGGGATCGCCGTGGCCGACGGCAGCGGCCGGCTGCTCTGGAGTGTGCGGCCCGATGAGCCGATGGTCCCGGCCTCAACGGTCAAGCTCTTCACCACCGGCTTCGCCCGCACGATGCTGGGCGGCGATGCCCGCCGCTCCACCCGGGTGATGGGCGAGGGACAGCTCGACTCCGCGACCGGCGAGTGGGTCGGAACCTGGTCGCTCGAGCTCAACGGCGACCCATCGCTGGAGCGGGCCGAAGGATCCGGCCCGACCTTCTACGATCTGGCGATGCAGCTCGCCACCGCCGGCGTGCGCAAGCTCAACGGCCCCCTGCAGGTGAGCAGCTCGGAGGGGCCGGCCGACGCGATCTATCCCGCCGCCTGGTCCACCCGCCACCGGGGCCGCCTCTTCGCGCCGCTGGTCGGCCCGCTCACCCTGCACGAAAACGTGGTCTGGCTGACCGTCCGCCCCGGCGAAAAGGTGGGGCGCCGGGTGCGGGTGATTGAGACCGCCCCTGACGGCCTCGCGCCGCTGGTGACGGTGAGCGCCACGACTCGGTCCGGCCGACGTAGCCGCCTGGCACTGCGGCAGCGCGCCGACGGCGGATGGGTGGTGAGCGGGACGCTGGGGGTCCGGGCCGCGCCGCGACGCCTCACCGCTGTGGCCTCCGATCCCAAGGCCGTGCTGAACGCAGTCTGGGGCGCGGCGCTCGACCGGGCGGGGATCGTCTGGAACGCCAAGGGTGTGGCCACCCCTGCGGTCGAAGGCGCCCCCCAGATCCTCGCCGAGGTCGCGTCCGCGCCGCTGGACTCGCTGGCCAGCGAGATCAACCGGCGGAGCCTCAACCTCGGCGCCGAGCTCCTGCTCCAGTGGGCGGGCGGCCGGGACCGGGGTCCCGAGCGGCTCACCGACCACGTGCGTACGATCACGGGCAGCGACGGCGTGTACCTCGTCGACGGCAGCGGCCTCTCGTTCGACGATCGGGTGACTCCGTCCACCTTCATCTCATACCTCGCCAAGTTCCCCGGCACCTCCGCTGGGCACAATTTCCCGCAGCTCCTGCCCGCCAACGGGACCGGGACCCTCCGACGACTCAACAGCGGCTTCCCCGGTGTCGGCGTCGTCCGGGCCAAGACCGGCACGCTGGGCCAGGTGTCCACCGTGGTGGGCTACCTGGGCCGCCCCGAGGGTACGCTGCTCATCTCGCTGATGTACAACGGCGGCCGGCCCTACTCGGCCCGGCAGGCGCAGTGGAAGCTGTTCCGGGAGCTGGGTGCGAACGGCGTCGTGATCCCGGCCGACAGCGCGGCCAATGGGCCGCCGGTCCAGCTCGGCGGCGACGAGGAGTCGCATCCGTCCTGGTGGCCGCTGGGCGTGGTGGGGGATTCGGCGGGGAACTGAGGGACAGGCGGACAGGCGGACGGAGCGACGCTAGCGCGGCCGCGGGGCGACGTCAGGGTTGCCCGCGGCCTCTTTCACATTTGGACGATTCTCTTCTGTCGGACGCCCACTCTCCCCCGCCGAGCGCCCCCACGCTGCCGCCGTCCCACCGTGCGCTGTCCGCCTGTCCGACCGTCCGCCTGTCCGCCCCTAGAACATCACATGCGCCAGCTGCATCCCCTGCGGCTCCGGCGACCGATTCACCGCGGGCTCCACCGTCAATGCCGCGCCCATGACCGGGGCCGACTCGCCAGGCATGCCGACGGTGAGGATCGCCGGATGGGTCTGGTTGGCGTCCACCTCTACCGAGCGGACCATGCCCGTCGTGGTGATGAACCAGAACTGGTAGACGTTTCCCGCGGGCGCCGGGGGCAGCCCGTGCACCACCACGCACCAGCGGTGGGAGGTCGCGTCGCGGAAGATCACCAGTCCGCCCCGGTACTGGTCCATCGCGATGTTCGCCTGGGTGACCGCCTGGGCCTTCCGGAGCACCGAGAGGGTGTCCGACAGCGCCATCAGGCGGTGCTCGCGGGCGGCCAGTACGGTCTCCATCTCCCGACGCTCCCGCTGTCCCTGCCACCCCAGCCCGACCGCCAGGAGCAGCGCCGCCGCGGCCAGGGCCGAGGGCAGGACGACCTGCCACCGGCGCGGCCGATCGAGCACGGCACTGGCCAGGCGGCGGGTCAGCCCGGGCCGGGGAGCCACCGGCGCCGTGCCCATCGCGAGCCAGCCGAGCTCCCGTTCCAGCCGGCTCACCTCCAGAACGCACTCCTCGCAGCGCGACAGGTGTTCTAGGAAGGTGCGCTCTTCGTCCGGCTCGAGTGCCCGGGCGACGAACGCGGCGCGGTTCTCGACGTACCAGTCGTGCGGATTCATAGGACCCAGTCCTTGATCGGGGCCAGTGTGCCTCGAAGCTTGTCGAAGGCCAGCCGAAGCCTGGTCTTCACCGTGCCGATGGGGATCTCAAGCATGCGTGCGATCTCGGAGTGGGTGAGTCCGCGGAAATAAGCCAGCCGGACGGCCTCCAGCTGCTCCGGGGGGAGAGCGGCCAGGGCCGCGTGTACCGTCTCGTGCACGTGCCACCCGGGCCGGGCGGCCTCGTTGGGCTCGACCGGCGCCACGGCATCGTCGGGCAGGGCGCCCTGCGCCTTGGCCCGGGCGAGCCTGGCCCGGCCGCGGGCGCGCCGGCGGAGACGGTCGATCGCGCGATTCCGGGTGATCCGGAGCAGCCAGGGCATGAGCGCCTCGTGCTCGTCGCCCAGGGCGCCGGTGTGGTTCCAGGCCGCGGTGAACGCCTCCTGCACCACCTCCTCGGCCTCGTCCCGGTCGCTCAGCATGCCCTGCGCGACGCCGAGGAGCCAGGGCGTCGCCAGGTCGATCAGCTCGACCAGCGCCCGTTCGTCGCGCGCGGCCAGCCGGCGGCGGAGAGAGCTCTCGCGCTGCAGGGAGAACGGGCGCGCCGGCGCCGGATCGGGCTTCGCCATCGCGACCGTCCGGGTGGAAGACGCGAGCGGGTGACGTAGCAAGAACGCCGCAATACGCACCGGTGGTTT
>DASSML010000452.1:0-11263 GCA_035688895.1 Gemmatimonadales bacterium | reverse complement strand
GAGCCGAGCCACATCGCCAGCGATCACCAGATGATCATCATGGAGACGCTGAAGCGGGTGGCGCCGCGCTACGGCCTGCAGGCGCTGCTGCACGAGAAGCCGTTCGCCGGCGTGAACGGCTCGGGCAAGCACAACAACTGGTCGATGAGCACCGACACGGGCGTCAACCTGCTCGATCCCCAGGACGACACGCACACCAACATGCAGTTCCTGGTGTTCCTGGTGGCGACCATGCGCGCGGTGGATGTGCATGGTGACCTCCTGCGCGCCTCGATCGCTTCGGCGGCCAACGATCACCGCCTGGGCGCCAACGAGGCCCCGCCGGCGATCATCAGCATCTTCCTCGGCAAGATGCTGACCGACATCCTGGAGCAGGTGGAGAAGGGGCTGCCCAAGCGCACCATCCGAGGCGGCACGCTCGACCTCGGCGCCCGCACTCTGCCGATGCTGCCGCGCCACTCCGGCGACCGCAATCGGACCTCGCCGTTCGCCTTCACCGGGAACAAGTTCGAGTTCCGCGCCGTGGGCTCGAGCGCGAGCATCGCCTGGCCCAACACGGTGCTCAACACGATCGTGGCGGAGTCCCTCGACTACGTCGCCACCGAGCTGGAGAAGGGGCTCGGCGCCAAGCCCACTCCGGTCCGGCTGCAGCAGACGGTCATCGCGGTGCTCAAGAAGCTGATCAAGCAGCACAAGCGAGTGCTGTTCGACGGCGACAACTACGCCGAGGAGTGGCATGAAGAGGCTGAGCGCCGCGGGCTGCCGAACCTCAGGGATTCGGTGGCGGCCTTCGACGTCCTCCGCTCCAGGAAGAACGTGGACCTGTTCCGCAAGTACGGGGTGCTCAACAAGGCGGAGTATGGCTCCCGGATCCACATCGCGGTCGAGAAGTACGTCAAGCAGCTCACTATCGAGGCGGAGACGATGGTCTCCATGGCCAGAGGCCAGATTCTGCCGGCGGCCATCGAGCATCAGCGGCGCCTGGCGGACGCGATCGCGGCCACCAAGGCGGCGGGCGTGAACCCCGGCGAGTCCGCCACGGCGCTGAAGGAGTTCGTGGCGTTGGTGGACGAGCTCCGGCGGCACACGGCGGACGTGGAGCGTGCCTCGAGCCATCATGAGGCCGACCCCATGCGGCACGCGGCCATCATCAACCGCGAACTCAAGCCGAAGATGGCCCGCCTGCGCGCCGTCGGGGATCTGATCGAAAGCCTGGTCCCGGCTTCACTGTGGCCGCTGCCGACGTATAGAGATCTGCTCTTCTTGAAGTGATGGTGCTGAGACGGTACGGCGGTGAGCGGTACGGCGGTACGATGGCTCCCGAAAATGCTCGACCCTCCGGTGTCCAAGGACATCGGAGGGTCGTTTGTTTTCGGAGTCCACTTACCGCCGTGCCGCGTACGCCTACACCGGCCACCCTTCCGGCCGCTTCCGCGTCAGCACGAACAACTCCGAGGGGCACCGCGTGGGGGTGAGGACGCCGGCCATCGCCTGGAACGCCATCGCCTCCTCGGGCGACGTGTCGGGGTCGAAATAGACCGCGAGGGCTTCCACCAGGCGGGGGCGATCGGGACGGGCAAGGGCGTCCAGCCAGGGCTGCGGCTGCGTCAGGCGGCGGGGCTCGAGACGGACCCGGACGGCCCCGTCGAGCCAGCAGGCAGCCCGACTCAGCTCATCCAGCATCGGCTCGGTCAGCAGGAAGCTTTCGCCCCGGGGTGTGATCGCGCCGAACCGCAATCTGCCACGCTCGTTCCGGCGGTGGATGACCACCCCCCAGCCGTACCCGGGGAGGGGGTGATGGTACCACTCCAGAACTCGCAAGAGTTGCTCGCGCAACGCATCTACCACAAGGGGTGATTGCATACAGCCACCGGCGGAAAGGGTTACCGGACCACCACTCGGAAGGGGGATGCCGCCATTCCATGCACGATGCGGGCCATTCGCTGCACTCCGGGCCGTCGCCGTGCCGGCGTGCGAGTGGTCGCCCCTGGCGTAGCCCCTCCAATCCCGCCACATTCCGCGCTCGTCCCACCCCGGCAACCATCGTCTCCGAGCGGCCCGTGGCTCTGGATCCCCACCGGTCCAACGTCTTCTACCGCAAGCTGAATCGCCGCTATCCCCGCATCGTGCGCGGGGAGGGGTGCTGCCTGTTCGACGCCGAGGGCCGGCGGTATCTGGACGGCTCCGGGGGCGCCTTCGTGGCCAACCTCGGCCACGGGGTGCCTGAGATCGCGGCGGCCATGGCCGACCAGGCCGGCAGGATCGGCTATCTGAACGGCACCGCCTTTACCCACGACCCGGTCGAGCAGCTGGGGGTGGAGATCGCGGCGCTGATGCCTGCGGGGCTCGACTTGGTCTATCCGCTCTGCAGCGGGTCGGAGGCGGTGGAGGCGGCACTCAAGCTCGCGCGGCAGTTCTGGGTCGAGAGCGGGCGACCGGCCAAGCGGAAGGTCGTGGCGCTCGCACCGTCCTATCACGGAAACACCCTCCTCGCCCTCTCCGCCTCCGGTCGCCCCCACTACTCGACGATGTTTCGCGACTGGCTGGTCGAGGTCGTCTGGGTGCCGGCGCCGTATCCGTACCGCTGCGAGTGCCACGGCGCGGCGCCGCTCTGCCCGCGCTGCAGCGGCGATGCGGTCGAGGCCGCCCTGATCGCGGCCGGACCGGAGACGGTGGCCGCGTTCATCGCGGAGCCGGTCGGGGGTTCGTCGACCGGGGCCTCGGTGCCGCCGGCTGGTTACTGGCGCAGGGTCCGGGAGCTCTGCGACCGCTACGAGGTGCTCTGGGTGGCCGACGAGGTGCTGACCGGCGCGGGCCGGACCGGGACCTGGTCCGCCCTGGAGCCCTACGGGGCGGTGGCGGACATCGTCACGCTGGGGAAGGGCATCGCCGGCGGCTATGTTCCGCTCTCGGCGGTAGTGGCGCCGCGGAGTCTGGCGGAGGTCCTGGCCGCGGGGAGCGGTGGACTCCAGCACGCGCAGACGTTCTCGCATCATCCCGTGCTCTGCGCCACGGGCGTCGCGACCGTGAGATACCTGCGTGAACACCATCTGATCGAGCGCTGCGCCGAGATGGGGCAGGTCCTGCACGCGAGGCTGGCGTCACTCCGGGAGCACCCGCTGGTGGGCGACGTGCGTGGCCGCGGCCTTCTTGCCGGTGTGGAGCTGGTGGCCGACCGGGAAAGCCGGGAGCCGCTGCCCCGGTCGGCCACGGCCGCGGAGGCGCTGACGGCAGCGGCGCTGGACGAGGGGCTGGTGGTGTGGCCCAACACCGGACACGCCGACGGCATCAACGGCGACCTGGTGATGCTCGCACCGCCGTTCGTGATTACCGAGGACCAGATCGACGAGCTGACGCGCTCGCTCGGCCGCGCCTTGACCCGGGTAGCCGAGCGGCTGGGAGCGACACGATGACTACGGCGACCAAGATCACTTACACCAGTGCGTCGGGAAACCTCGACGAGTTCCACCAGCGCTTCGACGCCGGCCTCGCTGCGGTGCGGGCGGCCGCGGGCCGGGAGCATCCCTGCCTGATCGCCGACCGGCCCGTCACCGGCCCCGCCGCGCCGCTCGAGGACCGCTCGCCGATCGACACGCGGGTCCTGCTCGGTCGCTTCGCGATGGCGGGGCCGGCGGAGCTGGATCAGGCCGTGCGGGCCGCGCAGATGGCGCAGCGCGACTGGGGCCGCCGCCCCTGGGGCGAGCGCGTCGCCCTCCTGCGCCGGGCAGCCGAGCTGATCCGGGAGCGGAAGTACGAGCTGGCGGCGCTCATGGCCATCGAGGTCGGGAAGAGCCGGCTGGAAGCGATGGGGGACGCCGAGGAATCGGCCGACCTGATCGACTACTACGCCGCGCAGGTGGAGGAGGCGAACGGCTTCATCCGCACCATGGGACAGGTGACCCCGGTCGAGCGGAACACCGACGTCCTCCGGCCCTTCGGTGTCTTCGCCTGCATCGCGCCGTTCAATTTCCCGCTCGCCCTCTCCACCGGCATGTCGGCCGCAGCGCTCCTCACGGGCAACACCGTCGTGTACAAGCCCTCGGAAGACACCCCGTGGACCGGGCTTCGCCTGGCGGAGATCTATCGGGATGCCGGCCTGCCGGCGGGCGTCTTCAACTTCATTCCGGGTCGCCGGGAAGAAATCGGCGACGCGATGTGGCAGCACCCCGGCGTGGACGGCGTGGTATTCACCGGCTCTCGGGAAGTCGGCCTGCGAATTCACCAGGGGATCAGCCACCGCTGGGTGAAGCCCGTGCTCATGGAGCTCGGCGGCAAGAATGCAACGGTGGTGACCCGGAACGCCGACCTCGACGCGGCGGCCGAAGGTGTCATGCGCTCGGCCTTCAGCCTGCAGAACCAGAAGTGCAGCGCGACGTCCCGGGTGTACGTCGAGCGGCCGGTCGCCGCCGAGTTCGTGGAGCGGCTGCTGGAGCGGACCCGGGCCATCCGGATGGGTGATCCCACCGAGCGCGACGTCTACTTCGGTCCGGTGATCAACGCCCGCGCGGTAGCGCGCTACGAGCGGGCGGCCGCCCAGGCTCGGCAGGAGGGCACCGTCCTGCTGGGCGGGGCCCGCTTGCGTGGTGGGGTGTTCGACCACGGGCACTTCGTCGCCCCGACCGTGGCGCGACTGCCGCTTACCAGCTCGCTCTTTCGCGAGGAGCTGTTCGTCCCGATCCTGGCCATCGGCGAGGTAGACGGCCTCGACGAGGCGCTCGCCGAGACCAACGCGGCCGACTACGGGCTCACGGCCGGGATCTTCTCCCGGGACCCCGCCGAGGTCGAGCGCTTCTTCGACGAGGTCGAGGCCGGCGTCTGCTATGCGAACAAGCGCACCGGGGCGACCACGGGGGCGTGGCCCGGCGCGCAGCCGTTCACCGGATGGAAGGCGTCGGGCTCGAGCGGGAAGGGCGGCTGTGGGCCGTACTACGTGGCCCAGTTCACCCGGGAGCAGAGCCGGACGGTGATTTCCTGAGATCTGTCAGATGATGAAAGCCGCAGATGAACGCAGACTAACGCAGAGGGATGAACGCAGACGTACATAGGGTTCTTGGTGCAGGCGAACACCGAGGTGGACCCACAACAACCGTTTTCACTCGCGTTTATCTCCGTTCATCTGGGGCTACACAGTTCGCTGCGACCAGCCAAGAGGTGCATGCGTGCGCGACTATCCCAAGATCGTAGTCCCTCCCCCCGGCCCCAAGGCCAAGGCCATCGTCGATCGCGATGAGGCCTGGGCCGCCCATGCCTACATCAAGGAGTATCCGCTGGTCATCGCCGGCGGGCGCGGCCCGATGGTGGAGGACGTGGACGGCAACCGGTACCTCGACTTCATGGCGGGGATCGCGGTGAGCTCCACCGGGTACAACCACCCGACGGTGGTCAAGGCCGTGCAGGAGGCGGCGGGGCGATTCCTCCACATCTGCGGATCGGATTTCTACTTCGAGGGGATGGCCGCGCTGTGCGAGCGGCTCGGCCGCCTCGCGCCGGGCACGTCGCGGAAGCGGGTCTTCCTCACCAACTCCGGCACCGAGGCCACCGAGGCCGCGATCAAGCTGGCCCGCTTCGCCACTCGGAGGACCGCGATCATCGCCTTCCGCGGCGCCTTCCATGGGCGCAGCACCGGGGCCGTGTCGCTCACCTCGAGCAAGGCGCGCCAGCATGCCGGGTTCGGGCCGCTGCTGCCGGACGTGCACCATGTCCCCTTTGCCTACCGCTACCGCTGCCAGTTCTGCGCCGACCGCGATGAGTGCACCCGCGGGTGCATCGGCGCCATCGACGAGCTGTTCACCCGTCACCTCGACCCCCGGGACGTGGCCGCGATCTTCGTGGAGCCGGTGCAGGGTGAAGGCGGCTACGTGGTTCCGCCGACCGGCTGGCTGCGCGACCTCCGTGCCTTGTGCGACCAGCACGGCATCCTGCTGGTCGCCGACGAGGTACAGAGCGGGGTCGGCCGGACCGGGAAGATGTGGGCCTGTGACCACGAGGGCGTCGAGCCCGACATCCTTCTCACCGCCAAGGGGCTCGGGTCGGGAATGCCGATCGGCGCCATGGTGGCCCGCGAGTCGCTCGACGTCTGGGAGAGCGGGGCCCATGGCTCCACCTTCGGTGGGAATCCGGTGTGCTGCGCGGCGGCCCTCGCGACGCTCGACCTGGTCGAGGGTGGGCTGATGGCCAACGCCGCGCGCATGGGGGAGCGGCTGAGGGCTGGACTGCGCCGGCTCGAGGCCAAGCATGGCTGCATCGGCGAGGTGCGCGGCCTGGGTCTCATGATGGGCATCGAGTTCGTGAAGGACCGCCGGACGCGCGAGCCCGCGGCGGAGCTGCTCGACAATCTCGTGCTCACCGCCTTCCAGCGCGGCCTCCTGTTGCTGGGCGCGGGGAAGAGCACCCTGCGGCTGGCGCCGCCGCTGGTCGTGGATGAAGGCGATGTCGACACCGCGCTCGCCATTCTGGACGGAATTCTGGGCGAGCTCGATTGAGCGGTCCCTCGAAGGTCACCACCATGCGGGACGCCGTCGCCGGCCTGGTGCGCGACGGCGACACGGTGGTCATCGAGGGCTTCACCCACCTCATCTGCTTCGCCGCTGGACACGAGATCATCCGGCAGCGGCGGCGCGATCTCACCCTCTGCCGTCTCACCCCGGACCTGGTCTACGACCAGATGATCGCCGCAGGGTGCGCCCGAAAGCTGGTCTTCAGCTGGGCCGGGAACCCGGGAGCCGGATCGCTCCACGCCTTCCGCCGCGCGGTCGAGCGGGGAACCCCACCCCTCGAGCTGGAGGAGTACTCCCATTTCGGCATGGTGGCGCGGCTGAGCGCCGGGGCGGCGCGGCTCCCGTTCTGGCCCCTGCGCGATTACATGGGAACCGACCTGCCCGAGGCCAACCCCCGAATCCGAACCGTGGCCTGCCCCTACACCGGTGAGACCCTCGCCACCGTCCCCGCGCTCAACCCCGACGTGACGATCGTCCACGCCCAACGGGCCGACGCCGAGGGCAACGCCCAGATCTGGGGACTCCTCGGCGTGCAGAAGGAAGCGGCCCTCGCCTCGGCTCGGGTGATCGTGGTGGTCGAGGAGCTGGTGGACCAGGCCGTCATCCGGGCCGACCCGAACCGCACGGTCATCCCCGGTCTCGCCGTGGACGCGGTGGTGGTCGAGCCCTGGGGCGCCCATCCGAGCTACGCCCAGGGCTACTACGACCGCGACAACGACTTCTACGTAGGGTGGGAGTCGATCAGTCGCGATCCCGACGCGCTGGCCCGCTACCTCGACGAGTTCGTGCACGGCGTGCGCGATCGGGCCGAGTACGTAGCCAAGTGTGGCGGGCTGGAGCGGCTGCGGGCACGCCAGCGGGTGTGCGCGGGGGTGAACTATGGGTATTGACGGTGGGACAGGCGGGCGGGCGCACGGGCGCACGGTTGGCGCAACCTACGGGGCCTGTTCAGCCGTGCATTTCACTGCCCGCTGCTCCGTCCGCCTGTCCGCCTGTCCGCCTGTCCGCCCGATATGACCTACTCCCCCTCCGAAATGATGGCCGCCGTCGCCGCGCGGGAGCTGCGCGATGGCGAGGTCGTCTTCGTGGGCATCGGGTTGCCCAACCTGGCATGCAATCTCGCCCGGGCCACCCACGCGCCCCGGCTGCTGCTGATCTACGAGTCGGGAGCGGTCGGGGCCGAGCCCGAGCGCCTCCCGGTCTCGATCGGCGACCCGGCGCTGGTGACCGGGTCATTGATGGTCTGCGGGATGGCGGATGTGTTCCAGGGGTTGCTGCAGAATGGGCGCATCGAAGTCGGATTCCTGGGCGGCGCGCAGATCGACCGCTTCGGCAACATCAACACCACCGTGGTTGGGTCGTACGCTCGGCCCAAGGTCCGCCTGCCTGGCAGCGGCGGCGCCGCCGAGATCGCCATTCATGCGCGGCGTACCCTGGTGGTGAGCCGCCTGAGCCCGCGCGCGTTTCCCGCCGAAGTGGACTTCATCACCAGCCCGGGCCACCGGATGAAAGGACGCGACCGCCGTCAGCTGGGCATGCCGGGTGCCGGGCCGGTGCGGGTGGTGACCGACAAGGCGATCCTCGAGGCGGACCCCGAGAGCGGCGAGCTGGTGCTCGCCGCCTTGTACCCGAACGTCACCTCGGATGAGGTACGGGCCGGGGTGGGCTGGCCACTGCGCAGCCGTGCCGCCCTGGCCGATGTGGCCCCGCCGACTGATCGCGAGCTGCACCTTCTCCGCGACGTGCTCGACCCGCGGCGACTCTACCTCTCCAGCTGACACGAGATCCGATGACCGCCTTCGCCGAGCCCGCCGAGCCCGCCACGACCCACGCGCCGGAGCTCCCCCGCACGATGGGCCTTCGCGACCTGGTCCTGTTCAACGTCGTCGCGGTCCTGAGCCTCCGCTGGTTCGCCACCGCGGCCGCCGCGGGTCCGAGCTCGATCGGGCTCTGGCTGCTGGCGGCGCTGCTCTTCTTCATCCCCCAGGGGCTCGCTGTCAGCGATCTCTCCGCCCGCTACCCGGACGAGGGCGGCATCTACGCCTGGACCAAGCGCACCTTCGGCGAGGGGCATGCCTTCCTCTGCGGGTGGTGCTACTGGGTCAACAACATCCTGTACTATCCCAACCTGCTGATGGCCACCGCGGTGGTGGGCACCTACGTGATCGGTCAGGGGGAGACCGGGCTGGCCGACAACTGGCTTTACGTGCTTCCGGCCACGCTGATCGCGCTCTGGTTGGCCGTCCTGCTCAACATCGTCGGGCTTCGCACCGGCCGCTGGCTGCAGAACGTGGGGGCGGTGGGCACCTACCTCCCGGGCATCCTGCTGGTGGGCCTCGGCGCGTACGCCTTCTTCACTCGGCCGGCGGCCACGCCGATGCCGCTCGAGGCGCTGGTGCCCGATCTGAGCAGCCGCACCCGGCTCAATCTGTGGGCCTCGATCGCCTTCGCCTTCGCGGGACTCGAGCTCTGCGCGGTGCTGGGCGGGGAGGTGAAGGATCCCCGCCGCACCTTGCCGCGGTCGATCCTGATCTCGGCCCCGCTCATCGCCTTTCTCTATGTCGCGGGCACGACGTCGGTGCTCTGGCTGGTGCCGGCGGGTCAGGTGAACATCGTGTCCGGGTTCCTCCAGGCCGTGGCGGTCGGCGCCAGGGACATGGGGATCGGCGCCGGATGGATGGCCGCCGTGGCGGCCGCGCTCTTCGTGATCGGGAACATCGGCGGGGTCGGCGCGTGGCTGACCGGTCCGGCCCGCGTCGCCTTCGTGATCGGGCTCGACCGCTACTTTCCGCCCGCGTTCGGGCGGGTACACCCGCGGTGGCAGACCCCCTACGTCGCCATCCTGACCCAGGCGGTACTCGCCACGCTGTTCCTGTTCCTGTCCGTGCTAGGGAAGGGGACCACCGTCGAGAAGGCGTATCTCATCATTCTCGACACCATGCTCCTGGTGTACTTCATCCCCTACCTCTACCTGTACGCCTGCTTCCTGGTGGCTCGGCTGCGGGATTCCGCGGTGACCCGCTCGCTGCTCGGGGGACGGCTGGTCGCGCTGGTGGTCGGCGGGTGCGGATTCGCCTTCACCCTCTTCGCGATGATCATCGCGACGATACCGCCGGAGAGCCACGAGGCCGGGCTGTTCCTGGTCAAGGTGCTGGGCGGCGCGGGGGCCTGCGTGGCGGCTGGCGGGCTGATCTACTGGCTGGGGCGGCGGTGAATCGGACGGGAGGAACGGAATGGGACGCATGTCATCCCGAGCGTAACGAGGAATCTGGCCCGGTGATCCCGGACGCCCGGACTGGCTCCCTCGCTACGCTCGGGATGACATGCGCGTTGTTCCTGATCCCGACCGTCCTCACTGTCTGCCCGACCGCACTCCACGCCCAGCGCGCCCCCGTCCTTCAGCAGATCAAGGTCCGGCATCCATACTACTTCCGCGAGATGTTCATTCCCCAAGCGACCAGTGGCGCCGGCGCCGCGACCTGGTCGCCCGACGGGACCGAGCTGGTCTATGCGATGCAGGGCACGCTCTGGCGCCAGCGAGTCGGGAGCGACACCGCGCGTCAGCTCACCGACGGGCCGGGCTACGACGCGCAGCCCGACTGGTCGCCCGATGGCCGGCACATCGTCTACGCCTCCTACCAGAACGACGCCATCGAGCTGCGCCTGCTCGATGCCACGACGGGCACCTCGGCCCCGCTCCTGACGAACGGTGCGGTCAATCTCGAGCCGCGCTGGTCGCCCGATGGCCGCCGAGTCGCGTTCACGTCTACCCTCTATCAGGGACGCTGGCACCTGTTCACCGCCGAGATCACCGGCGACGGCCACGCGGAGCGCATCACCAGGGTGAGCGAGGACCGCGAGAGCGGCCTGCCCCGGTACTACTACAACACGGTGGATCAGTATCTCTCTCCGGCCTGGTCGCCGGACGGCGCCGAGCTGCTGGCGATCTCCAACCGGGGGCACATCTGGGGATCGGGCACCATCTGGCGGATGCCCGCGCGGGAGGGCGGCAGCGGGGCGGCGCGAGAGATTCGGGATGAGGAGACCACCTGGAAGGCGCGACCCGACTGGAGCCGAGACGGACGGCGGGTAGTCTACGCCTCGTATATCGGGCGCCAGTGGCACCAGCTCTGGCTGATGACCGCCGACGGCGCCAATCCCCTGCAGCTCACCTACGGAAACTTCGACGCCGTATCGCCCCGTTGGGCGCCCGACGGGCGGCGCATCGTCTACGTCTCCAACCAGACCGGCAATACCTCGCTCCGGATTGTCGACGTGCCCGGCGGCGCGGTCAGCGAAGTCCCGGTGCGGCATCGGGTGTACCGGTCGCCCGTGGGCCGGCTCCGGCTCGTCGTGGCCACCCCCGCTCGGGTCTCCGTGACCGGACCCGACGGTCGGAGCTTTGCCCCGGACGACGCCTGGCGCCACGCCGACGATGGCTTCGACCGCAGGGAGCGCCGGATCGAGTACGGCTACTTCCACACCGACGGCCGATCCGAGCTGACCCTCCCGGCCGGGCGCTACAACGTCGAGGTCTCCCGGGGCCCCGCGTGGCGGGTCGAGCGGCGCGAGGTCCAGGTCACGGCCGGCGCGGACACCACGCTCCGCGTGGGGCTCCGGCCGCTCGACGATCTGGCGCGCCGTGGGTGGCGGAGCGCCGACCTGCACGTACACATGAACTACGGCGGGACCTATCGGGCCACGCCCCGAACGCTGCTCCGCATGGCCCGCGCCGAAGATCTCGACCTGGTCGAGAACCTGATCGT
>DASSML010000451.1:0-3295 GCA_035688895.1 Gemmatimonadales bacterium | reverse complement strand
CCGTACCGACCCTGCTCCAGCTTGAAGTATCCCTCCTTGGGAATGGCCATCGCGGCGGGCTTCGTCCAGTCCTGCGACGTCGGAGTAGCCGGCGCCGAGGCGGCAGGCGTCGAGGTGGGCGGCTTTGCTGTGGCGGTCATGGGGTGTCTCGTGGCTGACTGTGGGTGGTTGAGTGATGTCTCGTCTGGGCGAGCCTCCTGAGCCAGAGATAAAGGTGGCGGGCGGGTGTGGCGGCAGATAATGGACAAAAGTGCAGGTGGAAGGTGCGACGTTCACGCTCGACGCGAATCGGGAGGCCGGTCGGCGGCGGGCATCGATGCTTGGTAAGTGGCCATCTACCGGCAACTTGCCGGGAACCCCCACCCTGGTGCTACCGCGTCTCCAGCTGCGCCACCCAGATGTCGCTTTCCAGCGCTCCGATGGTGCAGTAGAACGTCCGCCCGTCGGTGCTGAAGCCGAAGCGGGTGTGCTGGCGGGTGGGGTCGTCGAATCGCACCAGCAGCCGGGAGGCGCCGCCGGTGACCGGCACCGCCCGGATCGACGAGCCGTCCGGACCCTTGGCCACGTAGTAGACGGTCTTCCCGTCGGGTGACCACGCGGCATAGAAGGGCTCTTCGCCCGTGGGGGAGTTCGGAACCAGCAACCGAGACGCTCCATCGGGAGACATCACCCTGAGACCACCCTCGGCGCCGTGGAACGCGATCAGGTCCTGGCTCGGCGACCAGTGGGCGAAGTCTCCGGCGACCGGGATCGTTCGCGGCGTCCCCTGTTCCAGCGGGACGAGAATGAAGGTCGAGGCGGTAAGGAAGTTCGTGGCGGCCCCGGACGACTCTGGGGCCGGGATGACCTCTCCCAACAGGAAGTGCCCGTCGCGCGACCAGGTGGGGTCGAGCTCGTGCGCCGGGCTGGTGGTGCGCTGGACCACCTGGGAGCCGTCCGCCTCCATCGTGTACAGATCCCGGTTGCCGGTGCGCATGGAGTGGAAGGCGATCATTCGCCCGTCGGGTGACCACCCGGGGCTGAACGCGCCGACCGAATCGGTCGTGAGCTGAATCGCCTCGCCCCCGGCCGACGGCATCTTGTAAATCTGCCAGCTGCCGTTCCGGTCCGAGCTGAACACCAGCCACTTCCCATCCCGAGACACATCGACGGTCTCGATCGTCTGGTCGCCCGTCGTCAGCGGCCGAGCCTGGGCGAACGACACCGGCCTCGTGGTTGGCACCGGGATGGACCAGATGTTCGCCAGGGCGCGAAAGCGCGCGTAGGCCAACCGGCGTCCGTCGGCGGAAAGACTGATCCCGTGAGCGTCCGCTCCGGTGGTGAGCCGCTCCGGCCTGGCGGCGGGCGCCCCCGCCGCGTTGAGCCGGACCCGATACACGTCTCGGCTCCCGCCCCGGTCCGACACCCAGAACAAGTGTCGCCCGTCGGGCGCCCACTGCGGACTCACGTTCAGATGCTCGTCGGCGGTTACCCGGACGGCGCTGCCGCCGTTCACGGGCAGCACCCAGATGGACGAAGCCGTCTCGTTGCCGAAATAGGCGCCTCCAAAGACGAAGACCGGGTTGTCGGACACGGCGGCGAGCTTCGTGCCGTCGGGCGACCAGCTCAGCGAGTGCACGTCGCGGACGCCGGTGAGGTGAGTGGGGGCACCTCCCCCGATCGGCGCCACCGTGACGTCACGGCCGATGCCGGTGCTGTAGGCGATGCGCCGCCCGTCCGGGGACCACGCGAATCCGGCGAGTCGACTGAACGCGCTCGTGGTCGACTCCGCGGCTTGCGCCCCGAGCGGAACCACGACCCGCGCTTGTCCCCCAAGCGCCGGCACGACGGCGATTCCGGCGTTCCCCTGATAAGCGATCTGCGATCCGTCCGGTGACCACCGGGGCCAGCGGTACCCCTGGGAAGAATCGGAGGTGAGCGCGATCGTGCGGCCGCCACCGACCTGGCGCACGAAGATCTGCATTCGTGTGGGCGGACCGGCGGCATACGCAACCAGGCTGCCATCGGGCGAGAGCGCGGGATCGACCTCCAACCCTGGATCCCGGGTGACCTGCACGGTCTCGCCTATTGTCAGGGTGGACTCGCGTTGACTCAGGCTCCGGCTCAGAAGTACAGCCCCCACGAGGGCGCACAGCGCGACGACCCCGATCGTGATCATCCGGCGCGGGGGGAACCCGGCCACGCGCGCAGGTGCGGCTGGTTGTGGGACGGATAGCGCCTCCGCGAACTGCCCGACCGGGCTGAAGCGGTCGGCCGGGTTCTTGGCCAGCGCACGCTCGAGGGCTGCCACCACCACGGCGGGCACGGCGGGTCGCAGCTGGGTGATCGGCGGAGGGGTGGCGGTCAGGTGCTGGTGCGCGATGCTCTGCACGGTTGGGCCGGTGAACGGCGGCTGCCCCGCGAGCATCTCGTAGAGCACGCAGCCTAGAGAGTAGAGGTCGCTGCGGCCGTCCACGTCCGGGTCCCCGGCAGCCTGCTCCGGGCTCATGTACGTCGGCGTTCCGAGCGCTAGGCCCGTGTCGGTGAGTCGGTCGGAGCCAGCGCTGCTCACGGCTCGCGCGATCCCGAAGTCCGCCACCAGGGCGTGGCCGCTCTCGAGAAGTATGTTCTCCGGCTTGATGTCGCGGTGGATCACCCCACGCCCGTGCGCGTAGCTCAGGGCGTCCGCGACCTCGCGCGCGATGCGCAGCGCCTCGTCGAGCGGGAGCTGCTTCTCCCGCCTCAGCCGGTCGCGGAGGGATTCGCCCTCGACGAACGGCATGACGTAGTAGAGGAAGATTCCGGAAGCCTCCGCGGTCCGCCCCGAGTCGTACAACGGGAGGATATGCGGATGATGCAGATTGGCCGTGGTCGCGATCTCGCGCAGGAAGCGCTCCGGCCCGAGGGCATACGCCAGCGCGGGGCGGAGCACCTTCACCGCTACCTGACGGTCGTGCTTGAGGTCGTGCGCGAGGTAGACGGTGGCCATCCCGCCCGCCCCGATCTCACGGTCGAGGCGGTAACGGTCGGCTAGAGCGCCTTGGATCCGGGCGAGGTCGGCCAAGTCGGTTGCTGGTGGAAGTTCCGGAAACATGATCCGGCATGGGCCGGCTCGCCAGACTGAGCCGGCATTCTGGTTTGCCGGGTGTTCGACTCAGCGTGGGTGCGGCGTGCCGAGGTACGGAAACTCCGCGAGCAGATCGCGGTGCGGCTTGAGCCCGTCGGGCGGGATCTCCCCTTTGGAAATGAACGCCAGGCGATGGGCCACGACGTGGTCCGTGAGCAGCCGTCCGTTCGGGAACCCGGCGGGCTTGGA
>DASSML010000450.1:0-11679 GCA_035688895.1 Gemmatimonadales bacterium | reverse complement strand
GCCGACTACTTCCTGGTGGTGCAGGACATCGTGCGCCACGGTCCCACCCATTGCGGCCGCGGCTCGGTCGCCAACTCGATCGTGAGCTACTGCCTCGGCATCACCCACGTCGAGCCGCTCGGGGCCGGCCTGCTGTTCGAGCGCTTCCTCAACCCCGAGCGGAAGGACCCGCCCGACATCGATCTCGATTTTCCCTGGGACGAGCGCGACCGGGTGCTGGCCTACGTCTTCCGGCGGTATCCCCGGCCCCAGGCGGCCATGGTGGCGAACCACAACTGCTTTCGCCTGCGGGGCGCGCTGCGCGAGGTGGCCAAGGTGCACGGCCGCCCCGCCGGCGAGATCCGCGAGGTCACCCGGCGGATCCCGATCTTCGAGGACCTCCCGCTGGAGACCACGCTCGCCACTCATCCCAACTTCCAGGCGCTCGACCTGCCTCCCGCCTGGCGCGACTTTGCCCGCCAGGCCGAGCCGCTGGTGGGCATGCCGCGTCATCTGTCGCTGCATCCGGGCGGCGTGGTCATCGTGCCCACCGCGCTCACCGACTACGTCCCGATCGAGCCGGCGGTCAAGGAGCTCGACCCCGCCCTCTCAGACGGCCCTCCGCCGACGGTCCCGGTCATTCAGTTCGAGAAGGACGGCGCCGAGGACGCGGGGCTGGTCAAGATCGACCTGCTCGGCAATCGCTCGCTGGCGGTCATCCGCGACGCGATCGTCGCGGTGCGGGAGCACACCGGCCGGCAGATCGACTATACCACCGCCGATGCCGGCGAGGACGAAGGCACCCGGGAGCTCTTCCGCACCGGCCGCACCATGGGCGTCTTCTACACCGAGTCTCCCGCGTCGCGACAGCTCTGCGCCAAGAGCCGGGCCGCAACGTTCGAGCTGCTGGTGCTCAACACCAGCATCATTCGACCCGCCTCCAACCGCTTCATCCGCACCTACCTCGAGCGGCTGCACGGGGCGCCCTACGAGCCGCTCCACCCGGTGCTCCGCGACACCCTGGCCGACACCTTCGGCATCATGGTGTACCAGGAGGACGTGGTGAACGTCTGCGCCGTCTTCGCGGGGATGCCACTCGCCACCGCCGACGGCCTACGCAAGTCGCTCTCCAAGAAGCGTCCGGCCAAGGCGCTCTCCGGCTACGCCGAAGAGTTCTTCGCCGGCGCGCTCGCCCTGGGGCGGGAGCCGGAGACGATCCGGCAAGTGTGGGAGATGATCATGTCCTTCGCCGGCTACAGCTTCTGCAAGGGACACTCGGCGTCCTACATCCAGGTGGCGCAGCACTCCTGCTATCTCCGCGCCCACTACCCGGCGGAGTTCATGGCCGCGGTGCTGGCCAACGGCGGCGGCTTCTATCACCCCTTCGCCTACGTGGCCGAGGCGATGCGGATGGGGCTGACCGTGCTGCCGCCCGACATCAACGCGAGCGACTTTCGCTGCACCGGCCGGGGGACCGAGCTGCGGATCGGGCTCCAGTTCATCAAGGGGTTGAGCGCGGAGGGAGCGGAACGGATTCTGAACGGGCGCGGGGGCGCGGGGGCGCGGGGGCGCGAAATGGAGAGCGGTGCGGCTGTACGGAGGTATGGCGGTACGATGGATGCCCGGAGCGAAGATCAGCGAAGCGAGAGCATGTCAGGGCGCCAGCCTACCGCCGTATCGCCGTACCGCCGTACCGCCGGTCTCTACCGCTCGCTGTTCGACCTCCAGCATCGCACCGGCCTCTCGGCCGACGACCTCCGCGCGCTGATCAAGGTCGGCGCGCTCGACTCCGTCGCCGACGGCTGGACCCGGCCGATGATGCTGTGGATGGTGGATACGGGAGGGCGCGGAGGCGCAGGGGCGCAGGGGCGCAGGGATCACTCAAGCACGGGATCTCAGCACGAGGACGCAGGAGCCGCCCATCCCGCGCCCCCGCGCCCCCGCGTCCCCGCGCCCTCCTGGTTCGACTCCCTCCCCCCCGCCGTCCCCGTCCTCCGCGACTACGCCCCCGAGCGGCGCCGCCGCGAGGAGTATGGGGCGCTCGGCTTCGTCACCGATACCCACCCCATGCACCTCCACGCCGACGCGCTGGCCGGCTTCCGGCTCTGCCGCAGCACCGAGCTGCAGCGGCACGTCGGCCGGCACGTGCTGCTCGCGGGGATGCTCACCACCGCCAAGCCGGTGCACACCCGGCAGGACGAGCCGATGGAGTTCGCTACATTTGACGACGGCGACGGGCTGATCGAGACCGTGCTCTTTCCCCGGGTGTACCGTGAGCGCGGTCACGTACTGTTCGATCAGGGCCCCTTCATCTTCCGGGGCAAGGTGGAGGAGGAGTTCGGGGCGGTGACGGTTACCATCACCCATCTCGACCGGCTGGAGCGGGCCGCCGCACGGCGCCCGGCGCCGGATCGGCCCCGGTAGGATCAGGTGCTGCCGAAGACCATGTCTCCTTTGCCCGCAAAGCGGACGATGCGGACACCGAAGGGAGTGTTGAGGTGCGCTCGTCCCGTTACCGTAAAGTGTCGCGTGCCGTGCCCCAGCACCGAGAGCCGCTCATGGGTGGCCCCCGGTGCGGGATCGAGCGGGAGGACGATGACGGCCGTGGCACTCTTCGGCAAGGGGACCGTGCTGTCCCGCGCGAACTCCCCGACCTCCACGTCGTCCAGCTGAAGCGCCAGCTCCAGCCGGGCACTGCTGAGGTCGTAGTCGTTCGGGTTACGGATGGTAATCGCGACCAGGAGCGGGGCCTTGTCGCTTCCTTCCTGGGTGAGCCGGACGCGTCCGACCTCCATGTCCGGGTCGGAGTACACCCAGGCCCCGAGCGGTGTGCACCCGAGCACCGCGACGAGCCAGCACCCGACGCAGACGCTGCCGGCGGTGACCCATCCGGCACGACCGCTGAAAAGCGCACGTCGCATGGGTGAACGCGGGGTGGTGAGCATGTCCACACTTTCGCTGCTTCTTGCGTTCTCCGCCAGTGCCTGCGGATCGCAGTTCGAAAGTGAAACGCCGCCACCGCCCACCGGCACCGTCCCGGTGGCGCTGCAGGAAGTGGCTTCCGGTCTCGCCTTTCCGCTCTATCTGACCACGCCGCCGGGCGATCCCCGGCTGTTCGTGGTGGAAAAGGGAGGGGTGATCCGGATCATCAAGGAAGGGGTGGTGCTCCCCCAGCCCTTCCTCGATCTCACCGGCAAGGTCTCAACCGGCAGCGAACAGGGGTTGCTCGGCCTCGCGTTCGATCCCGCCTATGCCACCACCGGGCGTTTCATCGTGCATTACACCGACGTGGCCGGCGACACCCGGGTCTCCAGCTTTCACGTGTCCACCGACCCCGACCGGGCCGACCCGACGACCGAAGCCGTGGTCCTGACCGCCGATCAGCCGTTCGCCAACCACAACGGCGGGCAGATCGCCTTCGGCCCCGATGGGGACCTCTATCTGGGCCTGGGCGATGGCGGCGGCGGCGGCGATCCCAACGGGACCGGCCAGAACCTCGGCGACCTGCTCGGCTCCATCCTGCGGATCTCGCTGACCGGCCCGTCCGGCTACACCGTCCCGCCCGACAACCCCTTCGTCGGCGTGAGCGGCGCGCGGGCCGAAGTGTGGAGCTATGGGCTGCGGAATCCCTGGCGTTTCAGCTTCGACCGCCTCACCGGCGACCTCTACATCGGGGACGTGGGCGAGAGCCGGCTGGAGGAGATCGACGTGGCGCCTGCCGCGGAGGGTGGCGGCCGCGG
This sequence comes from Gemmatimonadales bacterium, assembly GCA_035688895.1. Classification (GTDB taxonomy): domain Bacteria; phylum Gemmatimonadota; class Gemmatimonadetes; order Gemmatimonadales; family GWC2-71-9; genus CAVVWJ01. The sequence continues at coordinate 7,960 of DASSML010000450.1, read as the reverse complement.
GGTCAACTTCGGCTGGAATCTGATGGAGGGCACCACCTGCTTCGCGGCCGGATCGTGCGACACCACCGGTCTCGCCCTGCCGGTGACCGAGTACGGTCACAACGAGGGCTGCTCCGTCACCGGCGGCTATGTCTACCGGGGCGCCGCCATCCCGGCGCTGCGGGGCCACTACTTCTACGCCGACTATTGCTCCGGCTTCGTCCGCAGCCTCCGGATGGCCGGCGGTGTCGCAACCGATCTGGCGGACTGGCCGACCCTCCGCCCCGGCGGCGCCGTGCCGAGCTTCGGGGAGGACGCGGCCGGCGAGCTCTATGTGCTGAGCGCCGACGGCCGGGTCCTCAAGATCGTGCCCGGATGACCGGCGAGGAGCTCGGTCGCCTGGCCGAGCGGATTCCCCCGCTGGTGCGGTTCGGGACCTCGTCCTGGAACTATCCCGGCTGGCGGGGCCTGGTCTACCACCGCGACTATCAAGGCAAGGGTGCTTCGGCCCGGATGCTGGAGGAGTACGCGGCCTTTCCCCTCTTCCGTACCGTCGGTGTCGACTCCAGCTTCTACGCGCCGCCGACCGAGGAGGTCCTTCAGGGATATGCCGAGCGGCTGCCGCCCGGGTTTCCCTGTGTCAGCAAGGTGTGGAATCAGATAACCGTCCAGACCTTCGCCAAGCCGCTGGACAAGGCGCGCGCGGGACAGGTCAATTCCGACTTCCTCAACCCCGACGTCTTCCTCGAGGCCGTCTACGAGCCCTACCAGCGCTGGTTCGCCGATCATGCGGGGCCGTTCGTCTTCGAGTTCCAGGCCATCGGCCGGCAGAGCGGCGTGGGCCCCGAGGAGTTCGCCGGCCGGCTCGACGAGTTCTTCACCGCGCTGCCTCGCGAGGGGCAGTACGCTGTGGAGGTCAGAAACGAGGAGTTCCTCACGCCCATGTATTTCGCCGTGCTGCGGGAGCACGGGGTGGCCCACGTCTTCAGCTCCTGGACCCGCATGCCCGGCCTCGGCGATCAGCTGGACCTGCCGGGGTCGGTCTCCGGCCCCTTCATCGTGGCCCGGGCGCTGCTCCGGCCGGGCCGGAGTTACGACGAGGCGGTCGATGCGTTCGCGCCCTACGACCGGATCCAGGATCCCAACCCGGAGCTGCGCCACGATCTGGCGCGCCTGGTGGAGACCGCCGTGCGGACCCGCATTCCGGCCTACCTCCTGGTGAACAACCGGGCCGAAGGGAGCGCGCCGCTCACCATCGCCGAGGTGGCCCGCCTGCTCCCGGAGCTGGACCGGTGATCGAGCGGCACGGGCTGCTGCGGTTCGCGATCCTGTCGGTCATCGCGGCGCTCGTCACCATCGGGCTCAAGGCCACGGCGTACGCGCTCACCGGCTCCGTCGGCCTGCTCTCCGACGCCCTCGAGTCGCTGGTCAACCTCGCCGCCGCGCTGGTGGCGCTGCTCGCGCTGTCGGTCGCCGCCCGGCCGGCGGACGAGGAGCACACCTACGGGCACAGCAAGGCCGAGTACTTCTCCAGCGCCTTCGAGGGGGGACTGATCCTCCTCGCGGCCGCGACGATCGCCGCGACCGCCGGCCGCCGGCTCTTCGATCCTCGCCCCATCGAGGAGCCCGGGCTGGGCCTCGCGATCACCGGCGTGGCCACGATCATCAACCTCGGCGTCGCCCGGGTGCTCCTGGCCGCGGGCCGGCGGAACGAGTCCATCACCCTCGAGGCCGACGGCCACCACCTGATGGCCGACGTCTGGACTTCGCTCGGCGTCATCGTTGGCGTCGCCGCCGCCGTGCTGAGCGGCTGGCACCGGCTCGACGCCGTCGTGGGCATCGCGGTCGCGCTGCAGGTCCTCCGCTCCGGCTACAAGCTGGTCCGACGCTCGCTGCTCGGCCTGCTCGACACTTCGCTCCCCCAGAGCACGCTCGACACCATCACCGGCATCCTCGATCGCCATGCCCAGGACGGCGTGCGCTATCACGCGCTCCGCACCCGCCAGGCGGGCGCGATGCGCTTCATCTCGTTTCACATCCTGGTGCCGGGAAGGTGGACCGTCCAGCGGGGACACGACCTGCTGGAGCAGATCGAGGAGCGGATCCGGAGCGCGGTGCCCAACAGCGTGGTGGACACCCATCTCGAGCCGATCGAGGATCCGGTGTCCTGGGAGGACACCCGGCTCGAGCGTCCCACCAACGGCGGGAGCGTCGAGGCGAGCTGAGGTGGCGGCTACTCCAGCCGGACTTCCACCTCCCAGACGCGCTCCTCGCCGGGGGCGAGCGTCTGGGCCAGCCCCCATTCTTCCACCGCATCCGCGAGCCGGTCGGGGGCGCCGATGCAGGGCTCGAGCCCGAGGGTGTAGTAGGGCGTGCGGCCGGGAGGCGCCCAGCCGCGGCAGTTGAGCCAGATCCCCACCTGCGGCACCTCGGCCGGTCTGACCTGCAGAGTGAGCCGCTCGTCGCGCCGCGGGTCGGTGACGGTCATCCGACCGGAAGGTCCCGCGTCGCCGAAGCATTTTACCGCCCAGCCGCCGTCCTCCGGAAAACGGAACCGCTCGGCCTCCCCGCCCAGCCCCGCGGGCCAGCTCACGATGTCGTTCCGCGCCACGTCGGTCCGCCCATGCACGTGGTCCACCCGCACCTGGTGCACGGTGGGCAGCTCGAGCACGCTTCCGGGCTGGACGTTGAGCAGCGGGTGCGCCGACCAGAGCCAGCGGAACGGGGCGTCACCCAGGTGCCGGAGCCGATAGCGCAGCCGCAGCATCGGCTCGTCGCGCATGACGGTGACGTCGCGCTGCAGCTCGTAGGGCAGGAGCCGTCCCGTCGCCGAGCCGGAGAGCGTGGTGCCACCGGCATGCTCGGAGATCGAGCTCTGCCAAGTCGCCGACCAGAGCTCACCGTGATCCGGCAGCGGCGGCGAAGGCGCCACCGTGGGAAAGCACTCGTCCCAGCCGCCGAAATCGGCGCCATCGACGTAGGAGCGATCAGGGTCCGGCACGGATAGGGGGATCTGGTCGTTGCGCCAGAGCCACTCCCGTCCCCGGGGCCGGCGGAGATGGGTGATGCGCATACCGACCGAGGGAACCACCACCGCTTCCAGCTCCGGCTCCCGGAGCGAGATCGCGGGCAGGCCGGCAACGCTGGTCTGCCGAAAGCTCAGGGCTCGAGCCTCGCGTAGGCCCGTACCGGCCAGGTGCCGAACCCGGCGACCTTGGCCGGCACCGCCGAGAAGCGGAAGCCGCGGTCGGGAACGCCGGCCAGGCCGGTGAGGTGCTCGGCGATCGGGATGCCCGCCCCGAGCAGGATGGAGTGGACCGGCCGGGCGGCGTCGTCCAGGCTGTCAATGTTGAGCGAGTCGATCCCCACCAGCGTCGCGCCTTCGCGGCGCAGGTGCTCCGCGGCCTCGGCCGTGAGGAAGGGGTTGTCCGACAGATAGTGCGGGGTGCCCCAGTGCACATCCCACCCGGTGTGCACCAGCACCGCGCGACCGCCTACCTCGACGCCGCGGAGCGCGTCGACGTCGATCGCCCGACTGCCGCCCGGGGCTCGAAGCACGACGGCATCGAGGTCGGCCAGCGAGTCGAGCGGCAGCCCGGACAGATCGGCCCCGTCGGCGTAGCGGTGAAAGGGCGCGTCGACGTAGGTGCCGGTGTTGGCCACCATCTCGATCTTCCCGATCTGAAACTCCACCCCCGGAGCGTACCGGCCGCGGGACGCCTCGCGACTGAGGTAGTCGCAGATCACCGGACCCGGCAGCCCCGGGTACGTGGTCATCCCGTGGCTGATGGTATGGGAGAGGTCGACCAGGTGGGTGGTCACGTGCCCAGGTCCGGCACGACGCCGGCCGTCTCGCAGATGCGGACGATGGTCTCACCGATCTTGTTGTTCGGGGTCGAAGCGCCGGCAGTCATCCCGACCACCCGGGCCGCGCCGAGCCAGTCGGTGGCGACCGCCTCCTGCTTGGTGCCGATCGGCTGGTGCCGCAGGGTCCGCGCGGCGGGATCCACCGCGTCGGCGTCCTCGATGTGGAACACCGGCACGCCCCGGCTCCGCACCAGCGCGGCGAGATGACAGGTGTTGCTCGAGTTGTATCCGCCCACCACGATCATCAGGTCGAGCGGCCGGTCCAGGAGCGCCACCACCGCGTCCTGTCGCTCCTGGGTGGCCGAGCAGATGGTGTCGAACGAGCGGAAGTGTTCGGCCAGCGAGGCCTCGCCGTAGCGGCGCGCCATGCTGGCGCCGATCTCCCGGGCGATCGCCAGCGACTCGCCGGAGAGCATCGTGGTCTGGTTGGCGATCCCGACCCGGACCAGGTCACGCTCGAAGTCGAACCCGGGCGACACCGCGCGGCCGAATCGCTCCGCCAGCGCTCCGCTGTCGCCACCCTGCTCGATGAAATCGCAGACCGCGCGAGCCTCATCGTGGTTGAACACGACCAGGTAGCGCCCGCCCTGGTGGCGCGTCACCTGGCTCGCGGTGGCCTTGGTCTCTTCGTGGTAGTGCTTGCCATGGATGATGGCGGTAAAGCCATCGCGGGCGTAGCTCTCCACCCGCTTCCAGACGTTGAGCACCGAGCCGCAGGTGGTGTCCACCAGCACACAACCGAGCGTGCGCAGCCGATCGAAGTCTCCCACCGTCACGCCGAAGGCCGGCAGGATGACGACGTCCTCGGGGAGGATCGGGGAAAAGTCGAACTGTCCGTCCTCGCTCCGGGCCAGGAACCGCACCCCCATATCGCTCAGCTTCTGATTGACGTGGGGATTGTGGATGATCTCGCCGACCAGGTAGAGCCGCCGGTCGGGGAACTTGTGCCGTGTCTCGTAGGCATAGTCCACCGCCCGCTCGACCCCGTAGCAGAAGCCGAACTCCTTGGCGAGACGGAAGGTGAGCGGGCCGGCGGTCAGCTCGTACTGGTTGGCCCGCAGCCGCTCGACCACCGCGCTGTGATAGTCCGCGGTGAGGCGGCCTTCGATCTCGGCCTTGAGCCCGAATCCCCGACGGAAATAGGTGCTCTCCATGGCCTCAATGTACACCCGTATCGGGGAGGGCACGCGGTGCGCCCGAGTCGGCGGGAGGACGCGGCCGGCGCGCCACGCAGCCCCGCTGCGCGCGAACCACCCGCACGTCGTGGAACGCGCCTCCGGCCCTGAGCCGGTTGGCGTCCGTCGCCGACTTGAGCGAGGCGCTGAACCGGCCCGACACGCGGCCACCCGCCGTATCGCGCACCAGCACGCGGCCGCTGTCGCCCTGGAATCCCTTGACCGCGGTCTCGCCGAAGTAGCGGAGCGCGACCGCGGCCGCGGGCGGGACGGAGTCCGCCTTCGCCGGCACCACGACGGGATAGCTGTCCGGCCCGACCACGTCCTTGGGATAGAGCGCGATCGCGACTCCGGTGTCTCCCGCCAGCACCTGGATCTGCAGGACCTTGAGGCTGTCGCACCACTCCGCGGTTGCCGGCCCCGCCAGGTGGCCCTTTGCCGATCCGCTCCACTCGATCTCGAGACGCGAGGACTGGAGCTCCGCGCGCTCCACGCGGCGGCACCCGGCGAGAAGCAGCACGAGCACCGCGCCGAGTGCAGTCGCGCCGGCACGGAGGCTCATCGCACCGCCTGGAGCACGATATCGAACCGCAGCTTGCCGCCCGTATCCGGATGGAGCGGGTGACTCAGGTCGAACCGCAGCAGGCCGTTGAAGAAGGAGACTCCCGCGCCGGCGCCGACCAGCGCCTCCGTCTCGAACAGCTGGTCGGCGTCGCCCGCCTGCCCGGCATCGATGAATACCACCGGGCGAATCCTTCCCGGGATCGGCGCCAGGTCGAGCTGGGCCGCCCAGAACGCCTGTCCCTGCCGGCTCCCATAGTCGAAGCCGCGCACGGTCGTGAGCCCGCCGAGCCGGAAGTTGCTCTGAGCCAGGGTCGGCGAGGTCGCAATGCCGCCCGCCACCCGCAGGGTGGCGCCCCGCGCGTCCCCCACGTTCTGTCGCAGCGAACCGTAGAGGCGCGCCGTGGTTCGGCCTTCCCCGCCCAGCACATCGGTCCCCACCGTCCAGCGCCGGGCGCCATAACCCATCACCCGCACGCCCGCGCCGCCGAAGGTGCCCTCGTCGATCGGCGGGTTCTCCGGAAACTCCCCCGACCCACCGAGGAAATCGTTGATCCCCGACTTCGCCTCGCGCGCGACGCTCTCCTGGTGCTCCACCCGGGCGGTGACCTCCATATCGACGCCCGTCCCGAGCGAGGTCTCCACCCTGAAGAGCCCGCCTTCAACGAGCAGGTAATCGCCGCCGTCATGCGCGGCGAACAGGGCGTTGAGTGTGTTCCCGAAGCCCAGCGAGGAGGTGAGCGGATCGAGGTCGGCGATGTCGCGGTAACCGCTGAGGGTCAGGCGGGCGCCGGGCGCGTCCCGGATCACGCTCAGACGTCCGGTCACCCGCTCATCACTGAAGCCGTAGCGCACCGTGGCCGACGTCGAGGTGAACGATATCCCCGGAATCCGGATGCCGTAGCCCAGACCGACCGAGGCGCCCTGAACCCGGTTGTAGCGGAAGAGGTCGCTCGCCCGCTCGTAGCCGAAGCCTCCCAGGCGGCGGCCGGTCACGCTGTCGGGCAGGGTCTCGGCCAGGCCGGCCAGCTGGGCGTCCACCTCCCGGAGCCGCCGCTCGGCCGCGGGGTCGTTCTCCAGGGTCAGCGAGTCGGGCCAGGCCTGGAACCGGCTCAAGGAGTCGTTGGATGGACGGTGCAGCTCGTACCGGCCTCCCGGCCACCGGTCGGCGTACTGCCAGGATCGGTGCTCCTGGTCGCGATCATGGTCGCGCTCGGCCCGCAGCGAATCGCGCCGGGCTTGCTCGGCCTCCTCCCGATTCTTGGGCACCTTGGTGGAATCTGGGAGCGGCACCACGAACACCACCGGCTGGCCGGTGTTCACCTCGACCTCCTCGAAGGTGGTCGTGGCCCGGAAGGGAATCACCAGGTCGCCCACGATCGGAATCCGGACCCGCCCCGAGATCACCTGCTTCCGGGGCATCCAGTAGCGCCGGTCTTCCAGCCCGTACTCCAGGTCGGCGTCCACGCTCGCGATGTCGTTGGCGAACCGGTTGATCTTCCTCGCCTCGGAGCTGTCCGCGTGCCGCTCGCCCTCGGGCACCGCCCAGAGGGAGGTCCCCACGTAGCGGAAGGTGAGGCGGACGACTTCGGCCGTCGCCGAGTCGAGCCACATCTGCCCGGCGATGAGCGCCGGTCCGGTTCGCCTCGGCGCGACGTCCACCCGGAGCAGCCGCAGCGTGCCCGCAGGACCGCCACCGACCGCGAGGCTGGTCGCCAGCGTGTAGCGGTACCACTCGGGGCCGCTCGCGGCGAGGGGATGAAGGGCGCCATGGGCCGGGAAGTCGTTGCTGAAGATCCGGACCGAATCGTCCACCCCCCGGGGCACGAACCAGGGACGATCCCAGACGCTGGAGAGCTCGAGCCACTCGCCCCGGCTCCGGAAGCGCCGGCCGACCACGTCCACCCGGAGGTCGTTGGGCCGCTGCCACTGCACGTCCGCCACCTGCTCTTCCACCGCGGCCGTCGGTACCTCGGCCCAGCGGCGGCGGCCCATCCCGACGGTCAGGCGGTACCGGATGCGGGCACGATAGTCCGTCACGGCCGAGTCGCCCTGGTGCCGGCGCGCCATCGCGCGCTCGACCAGGTGCTGGACCTCGGGGCTGCTGTAGGGGGAAGTGGTGTCGGGGGAAGGAGTCTGGAGGGCGAGGACCAGCGCGGCTAGGTGGATTGCGCCCATTTGCTCCGGCCGTCTCGGTGTAACCCGTATGCCTTCAGACGACGCCAGAGGGTGGTACGGCTGATCCCCAGATGCCGGGCCGTCTCGGCGAGCTTCCAGTTATGCGCGTCGAGCGTCTTGACGATAGCCTCTTTTTCCCGCGCCGCCAACGTGGTCGGCCCTTCGATCCCGGGGATGAACATCGCCTCGCCCAGCTCCAT